>DATEOW010000189.1:0-6572 GCA_035273665.1 Burkholderiales bacterium
CTAAGCCCGGAATGACATAAGCGAGGATGTCCATCGACGGTTTTTGGAATAAGAGAGCTTGCGATCCTAAATAAAGGCTGTTATGAATAGAACGAATTAAAAATCATTGATCAATAACTTCCAGTTATATAAATATAACCATGAACTTCCAGCAACTTCGTTATGTGCGCGAAACCGTGCGGCGCAATCTGAACTTAACGGAGGCGGCGAACGCGCTCTTTACTTCGCAGCCCGGCGTTTCCAAACAAATCAAGGAGTTAGAGGAAGAGCTAGGGATCCAGATATTCGAGCGGCGAGGCAAGCGTTTTATCGGCCTGACTGAGCCTGGGCGGGCCGTGATTGAAATCGTTGAACGGATGCTCACCGAGGCCGAGAACCTCAAGCGGGTGGGGAGTGATTTTGCCGATCAGGACAGCGGTAATCTGGTGATCGCGACCACCCATACCCAAGCGCGGTATGCCTTACCCACGGTTGTCGGCGCGTTCCGCAAACGTTATCCCAGAGTGCATCTATCGCTGTCACAAGGCCATCCCCAGCAGATCGCCCAGATGCTTTTGCGTCATGACGCGCACATCGGCATCGCGAGTGAGTCGCTCACTGAATTCCCCGATCTCTTAGCGATGCCGGGCTATCAATGGCACCACGTGGCGGTCGTACCGGTGGGACATCCTTTACTGGAAAATAAACAACTGACACTTGAGGACTTGTCGAAGCAACCGATCATCACCTATAGCCCCGCTTTCACCGGGCGCTCGCAAATCGACGACGCTTTTGCGGCTCACGGACTGCCTTTGGACGTCGTATTGACCGCAATCGATTCGGATGTGATCAAGACCTATGTGGAGCTTGGACTAGGAGTCGGCATCATCGCGGCAATGGCTTACGAAGAAAATCGCGACACAGGCTTGCGCGCTATCGATGCGGGGCATCTCTTCCGAAGCACGACGACTCGTATTGCGATTCGGCGGGGAGCCTATCTGCGGGGCTTTGCGTACGAATTCATCGAACTGTTCGCGCCCCATCTCGGTCGTCATGTCATTGAACAGGCGCTGGCAGGCGAGGGCGTCGACTACGAACTTTAATTAGGGACCACGGGCACGGAGCATGCAGCGATCCTGACTTCTATGCAGGAGGCGATCATGTTGAATGGCAAGAAAGTGGCAATCCTCGTAGCGGAAGGGTTCGAGCAATCGGAGCTCGTCGAACCGAAACGCGCGCTAGAAGAGGCGGGCGCTCAGACCGCAATCGTTTCACCCGCGCAAGGCCAAGTGCAGGGCTGGAAACACTATGACAAGGCGGACACGTTCACCGTCGACGTGCCTCTCGCTCAGGCGACCGCGGACAATTTCGATGCTTTGCTTTTGCCTGGCGGCGTCGCGAATCCCGATCAACTGCGGGCGCAACCCAAAGCGGTGGAATTCGTGCGCGCCTTTGCCGAAGCCGGCAAACCTATCGGCGTCATTTGTCACGGGCCTTGGACCTTGATCGAAGCGGACGTCGTGCGCGGTCGCAAGATGACCTCATGGCCGTCACTCAAGACGGATCTGCAGAATGCGGGCGCCGAGTGGGTAGATGAAGAAGTCGTTGTCGATCAAGGTTTGGTCTCCAGCCGTAAGCCGGCCGACCTTCCTGCCTTCAACCGTAAGATTGTCGAAGAGTTCGCCGAAGGGCGACACGCAAAGCGGATCGACCGTACGGTCGACGCGCCCAGCGGTTGAGGCACCCGTCGCGGAAGCCCCGCGCCGTTGCTCCGCCCCGACTACTGCTAGGAGTGCTGAAGGCGCCCCCAACCAAGATAATCAAACAAACGCCCGCTTGGCAGGCGTTATTCGCTTCGTCCGTCGAGCTTTTGCAGCTGGTTGGCAGGGCCTGTCGCTGCAAGTGCTGCTTAGACCTGCGCTACCCGCGGATAAAGCGTCGCACGAACAGCGCGGCCCATCCTGCGGCGGCTAACAAAAACAAAGAGCTTGGCTCCGGCACATCAGAACTGGGTTCACTATCTATGATGTTCACGGTCACATCCGCCGCCGACGCGTGGTACCACTCCCACGTCTCCCAATCGTCTGGAGTATCTCCGAAGTCGATGAAAGCAAGACTTGGGAACATGATGGTGCGCAGACCGAGGCTGCTGGGTGTCACGGGGATAAACGGCCCGAAGGAGACCGCCAAAGAATCACCTGGGTTCAGCACGACGCCTTCGAATTGGGACATGTCGAATTCCCAAGAATAGTTATCGAAGTCGCTGCCGGAATAGCCATAGCTCGGCCCGCCGAAGTTAAAACCGCCAATTGGTCCGTCAGAATCACCTGCGACGAAAAGCGTCCCGTTTAACTGAAAGGTTTCACTTGGACCCGCTTCGATATAGGTAGTGTCGAGTTCAAAGCTAAAGGCCAGGGCGGCGTAAACGTTCGATGAAAAAAGTAGCGTCAGGCTGACGATGAATGTTCCGAATATCTTGGACATTTTGATGACTATCTCCCCATAGTTCAGTGCGGCGCTATAAGCAAGGCGTGCGCCAAGCCATGTTTTCTCGTCGACTCAGCAGGTTAACGGCGCTCGAAAAACTGCCAGAACAAGAGTTGTCAAATAGCGCGACTACCCGGCTGTCCGAGCGGCAATAAAAAAGCCGCCCGAAGGCGGCTTTTCTTATGCAATGAGATTACGCGCGCTGTAAGGGAATTTGATGTCCCTGGCGCTTGATGCAATTGCGTGCATCGACGTAGACGAGATCGGGCTCGAAGCGCTCGAGTTCGATTTCGTTCATGACTGCGTAAGTGGCGATGATCAAAATGTCGCCGACCGCAGCCTTGCGTGCCGCGGCGCCGTTCACGGAGATGATGCCCGAGCCGCGCTGGGCGCGAATGGCATAGGTCGTGAACCGCTCACCGTTGTTGACGTTGTATATATCGATTTGCTGATACTCGCGGATGTCCGCGGCGTCGAGCAAATCCTCGTCGATCGCACAGGAACCTTCATATTGCAGTTCCGCGTGCGTCACCGTGGCTCGGTGGATTTTCGACTTCAGCATCGTGCGTTGCATGCGTTCACGTTCTCCAAAAGGCTTTAGCAGTCCGGCTGCATCATCTGACCGCCGGCCGAATCCTCCGAGTTGTAAGCTGTTTCCGTTTCCTCAGCACCCTAGGCCGAAGTGGAAATCTCTAGATTGTCGATGAGCCGGGTTGTCCCGAGCTTTGCCGCCGCCAGGATGACAAAAGCCTGATCGGCGAGCGCTGGGAATTGTAGATCGCCTTGTCTTCGGACGGCAACATAATCCGGCTGCCAGCCGTGGGATTTTAGTTCCGCTGCTGCAGCGGTCTCCAGATGGGCGAACCGGCGGTCCCCATCGGCAATGCGAGTCGCTATCGTTTGTAGCGTTTGTAACAAACGGGGCGCTTCCTCGCGTTCTGCCGTCGATAAATATCCGTTACGGGAGGATAGAGCCAATCCATCGGCAGCCCGCGCAGTTTCGCCTCCCACAATTCGGATCGGTAGGTTGAGCTGACGGACCATCTCGCGGACGATCAGCAGCTGTTGATAATCCTTCTTGCCGAAAACGGCGGCTCGCGGCTGCACGACATTGAATAATTTCAACACCACGGTGGCCACGCCGCAAAAGAAACCGGGTCGAAATTCGCCTTCAAGAATGTCGCCAAGCGCCGGCGGCACGATCTGAAAGCGTTGTGGCTCCGGATACATCTCCCTCTCGCTCGGGGCGAAAAGCACATCCACCCGTTCACCTTCGAGTTTCGCGCGGTCCTCGGCGAAAGTGCGCGGATACTTATCGAAATCTTCGTTGGGTGCGAACTGCAGACGATTGACAAAAATAGTTGCGACGACGCAGTCGCCTTCATTGCGAGCTTGCCGCATGAGTTGCAAATGCCCTTCATGCAGGTTGCCCATCGTCGGCACGCACGCGACGTCGCGGCCCTTCAACTCCGTCCGCAGTTCCGCGATGGTTTCGATGATCTTCAAAACTAGAAACAGTGTTCGGCGGCGGGGAAGGATTTGTCTTTGACAGCCTTCACGTAGGATTTGATCGCATCGCTCACGCTACTACTGCCTTGCATAAAGTTGCGGACGAAGCGCGCCTTGCGGCCCGGATAGATATCGAGCATGTCATGCAGGACCAGCACTTGGCCGTCGCAATCGGGTCCTGCGCCGATGCCGATGGTTGGAATGCGCAAGGCTTTGGAGATATCCGCGCCGAGCGATGCCGGCATCGCTTCGAGTACCACCATAGCGGCACCCGCCTCCTCGACAGCGCGCGCGTCCAACAACACTTGAGAGGCGCTATCGCCCTTGCCTTGCACGCGATAGCCGCCGAGCTGATGAACGGATTGCGGCGTGAGGCCCACATGACCACAAACCGGAATGCCGCGCTCCACCAGAAAACGGATCGTGTCCAACATGACGAGGCCGCCTTCAATCTTCACCATTTGCGCGCCGGCGGCGATGACCGCCGCCGAGCTACGCAACGCTTGTTCGTGCGAACCTTGATAGGTACCGAAAGGCAGGTCGGCAATGATCAGCCCGCGCTGCGAGCCTCGCGCGACGCATGCGACGTGATACGCCGTTTGTTCCAAGGTGACCGGGAGCGTGCTGTCATGGCCTTGAATCACCATGCCCAGGGAGTCGCCGATAAGCAGAAGCTCAACACCTGCGTCGTCGCACAGGCCGGCGAAACTTGCGTCATAGCAGGTCAGCATCACGAGCTTTTCGCCGCGATCCTGAATCTTCTTTACATCGGCAAGTGTAAGTCGCATGGCGGTATCCTATTCCCCGACGTTGAAGAATTCTCGTCCGCCCCGCATTCCTGCAATGCGTCGCATGAGCAATTCCAAATCGTCGTCACGATCGACGAAGTTGAGGTGTTCCGAGTTCACGATGAGCACCGGCGCGTCGGCATAATGATAGAAAAAACGATTGTAGGAGTCGGCTAAAGCGCCAAGGTACTCTTCTCCCATGCCGCGTTCATATCCGATGCCTCGCTTTTTAACGCGTTGGACGAGCGTCTCCGGCTGGGCTTGCAAGTAAATCACCAAGTCCGGGCGGGGAGCCTGGGGTCGCAGGGTTTCATAAATCGTTTGATACAAATGAAGTTCGTCGCCGCTCAGGATGAGCCGCGCGAAAAGTGGGTCCTTGTCGAGAAAAAAATCGGCGACGGTTACTTTGCTGAACAGATCGAGCTGCGACAATTCTCGCAGTTGCTGGACGCGCTGAAACAAGAAGAAGAGCTGCGTCTGCAACGCGTAGCGGCTCATGTCCTGATAGAACTTGGGCAAAAAAGGATTGACCTCGGGCCGTTCCAGTAAGACTTCCCCGTCCAGACGTTCGCTCAGCCGATGCGCCAGGCTGGTCTTTCCCGCACCGATGGGACCTTCGACGACGATGTGGCGGTATTTGCTCAGGGACATCAGATAAATCGATCATGCCAACGGCCGGATCAACTGCGGAAGATGAAATAAACCGCGCCCATGATACACAAGGACGCCCAAAGATAATCGAGCTTGAGCGGTTGCTGCATGTACAACAGTGCGAACGGCACAAAGACCGCGAGCGTAATGACTTCTTGCAGAATCTTCAGTTGGGCCAACGAAAGCGCTGTGTAGCCGATTCGGTTGGCGGGCACTTGCAGCAGATACTCGAATAGCGCGATGCCCCAACTCACGAGCGCAGCAATGATCCAGGGCTTCGTTGAAAGATTCTTGAGGTGCGCATACCAGGCGAAAGTCATGAAGACATTGCTTGCGACCAGCAGTCCTATCGTTTTCCATAACACCGGATTCGTCCACACAACGTTTCCCTGATCAGAGTTTTTCGATCTTCTGGTCGGCGCATGCCGCCAACAATGCGCTTACAGATCCCTTCCCTGGAATCAAGACATCGGTCGCGATTTCGGCGAGCGGCGCCAGGACGAAGGCGCGTTCGTGCATGCGGGGGTGCGGAATTGCGAGCGTTTCGTCTGTGAACTGCACATCGTCGTAAAGCAGTAAGTCGAGGTCCAAGGTGCGCGGCGCATCTTTGAATGCGCGTACTCGGCCATGGCGACACTCGATATCGCGCAGCTTGGCCAAAAGCCGATGTGCATCGAGATGAGTGTCTATCGATGCCACGGCATTGATAAAATCCGGCTGCTCTAAAAAGCCAACCGGCGCGGTGCGGTAAAGCGAGGAGGCGCGAAGCAATGTCGTTTGCTCAATCTCACCGAGGGCATGGATCGCTTGGAGCACGTGTGTCCGTGCGTCGCCCAGATTAGCGCCAATGCCTACATATGCGCGTGGCATCACTCTTCCGCTGGAGAAGGTTCATCGCTGGTTTTTTTCCGGCGTCTGCGTCGGCGCTTTTTATCGGTGGCCTCGCTCGGCAGCAACAGGTCGACGCGTTCCTCTGGCGTCGCTTCCATGAAACGCCTCCACCAGTCGACGAGTTCGGACGCCGCTTCGCCGCTTTCCGCGCGCAGCATCATGAAGTCATAGCCGGCGCGCAGACGCGGGTGCTCCAGCAAGCTGAAAGGCCGGCGTCCGGATCGCTGCTCCAGGCGGGGTTGCAGCGACCAAATTTCTTTCATGGTC
>DATEOW010000190.1:0-14951 GCA_035273665.1 Burkholderiales bacterium
GATCGGCACGACGGCGTCACCTCACTTGAGGATCGCCACGATCTGCGTTTCGGTGAATCTGGATTTCTTCATAAAACCTCCTGCTCGTTAAAATGCCAGAAAGCTCTACTTTCAGCTTGTCTACTAAACGGGGAAGCTTACGTAATCCCCCCGCTTTGGTTTAGACTGGACCTATGTCTCGGTTTTTGAAGCTCATCGTCTGGGTTCTTCTCGTGGTGGTCCCCCTGCAAAGCGCGGCCGCAGCGGCAATGCTCGCCTGCGGGCCGTCCGCTCTAGTAGGCGAAGGGGACCAAGCTGCGCAGCACGCGCACCATCACCCGGCCGAACCCCAATCCTTGGCCCACGACCACGATAAGCACGAGCACCACAAAGAAGTCGCCGCAAATACCGAAGAAGATTCCACCCCTTCCAATCATGAGCATGGCAGCACGAAGTGCAGCGCCTGCGCGTCCTGCTGTGTAGGCGGCGCGGCGATGATGAACAGCACGACTACAGTTTGGGCGCCTCCTTCTACCGAGGCGCGCCATTTCTCCGGCGACAGTCCTGTTGCCGGATTCTTTACCGACGGTCCTGAACGACCCCCTCGATCTCTCCTCGCTTAATTAGGTTTGCCCGCTAAGAGCAGCGCACCGCGCTGTACGAAGTAGGCATCACTGCCATGGTTTTGCTCGCGCGCGAATAGCGCATGAGCTAGCGAGGAAATTATGTTTCGAAGAACCCTTGCGGCCTTAAGCGCCGCTATCGGGCTGGTCGTCGTATCTGCGGCAATAGCGCAAGCGCCTCCTGACGAGCGACCGTCAAATTCGGGGAGCTTATCTGTGTTTATTCGCGGAGAGAGTGCTCCGACAACCTATCAATCCGCCTTCCAAGCCTATCGCCCCTTTAAAGAGGACCAAGTCGGTTGGCGCGAGGCAAATGAGGAAGTCGATCGCATTGGCGGCTGGAAGGCGTACGCCAAGGAAGCCAGTCAATCGGGCGATGCCCCGGCAACGGACAACAAAAAGACCGCCCCGGCAGATCCGCACGCCGGCCATCATTAAAAGAGGTGGACATGAACCCAATTCACAAACGGGCAATGCGCGTCTCCATCGGCTTTGCCGCACTGCTAGTACTCGGGGGTTGCGCCACTTTCAGCGGCGACGGCGGCATGGACCGCGTGCAGGCCTTAACCAAAGAACGCACCGGTCAAGAACTGACGCGCATTCAGACCGATGCGGACGCCCAGACCGTTGAAGCCGAAGTCAACCGCACGCTAGCGAACCCACTCACGGTGCAAGATGCGCTACGCGTCGCCTTGCTCAACAACCGCAGCTTGCAAGCGAGTTATGCGGAGTTGGGCATCGCTGAGGCGGATCTCGTCCAGGCGGGACGCCTGCGAAATCCGGTCTTTTCCTTTGCGCGGCTTAAACGCGGAGACGAGATCGAGTACGAGCGTAGCTTCATGATGCCCATACTGAGTTTGCTCACGATGCCTATCGCCACGCGCATCGAATCGCGACGTTTCGAAGTCACCCAACTGCGGGCCGCGAGCGAAGCGGTGCGCATCGCCGATGAAACGCGGCGTGCGTATTACAGCGCCCTGGCGGCGCAGGAAACGGCCGCTTATATGGAGCGCGCGAACAAAGCAGCGGCCGCCGGCGCGGAACTGGCTCGTCGCATGGCCAGCGTCGGCAACTGGAGTCGCTTGCAGCAGGCGCGCGAGCAGTCCTTTTACGCCGATACGGCGACAGAGCTTGCGCGGGCGCGACTGGCGGTCACCACTTCGCGCGAGCAGTTAACGCGTTTAATGGGCCTCTCAGGAGGCCAGATTCAATATCAGTTGCCGGAGCGGCTGCCGGATTTGCCGGGCGCACCGCGGGAACTGAATGACGCGGAGACGATGGCGATGCAAAACCGCTTAGACATCCAGATGGCCGAACGCGAACTCGCGGGGCTATCAGGCTCCCTGGATCTCTCTCGAACGACACGCTTCGTTAATCTGCTGGATGTGGGTTACTTGCACAACAACGAAACGGACGAGCCGCGCCAAACCGGCTACGAGATCGAGTTCGAGATCCCGATCTTCGATTGGGGAACGGGCAAAGTCACCCGGGCCGAGTCCTCCTACATGCAGGCGGTACATCGGGCTTCGGCGATCGCTGTGAATGCCCGTTCCGAAGTGCGCACCGCCTATGCGAGTTACCGCACAGCCTACGACCTCGCGCGTCACTACCGCGATGAAGTGGTGCCTTTGCGCAAGCGCATCTCCGACGAAACCGTACTTCGTTATAACGGCATGTTGCTGGGTGTCTTCGAGCTGCTCGCCGATGCGCGTTCTCAATACATGGCGGTAATAGGAGCAATCGAAGCGAACCGTGATTACTGGATGGCCGATTCGGCCTTGAACATGGCCTTGACGGGCGGCTCTGCAGAGGTGGAGGCGATGCCCGGCCCGCGTACCGCGGCTTCCGCCCAAGCGGAGGGTCACTAATATGAAAAAGGATCTCCCAATGCTTTCGCGTCGTAACTTCATGCGTGGTGCCGGCGTGGTCGCGGCGACTGCCGCAGTCGCAGTCAATAAGGCCTCCTTGGCGGCGCTCCCCGAGATCGTGAGCGTGGACTCGGCTGCAACGGCCAAGCCGCTCGCGCCCAGTTCGGGGCGCCCTTACAACCCCGTGGCGACGCTTAACGGCTGGACGCTGCCCTGGCGGATGAACAACGGCGTCAAGGAGTTTCACTTGGTCGCTGAGCCGGTCATCCGTGAATTCGCGCCCGGCATGAAGGCGCATCTGTGGGGCTATAACGGTCAAAGCCCGGGTCCAACCATCGAAGTCGTGGAGGGTGATCGCGTACGGCTCTTCGTGACGAACCGCTTGCCCGAGCACACCACGATCCATTGGCATGGTCAGCGCCTGCCCAATGGCATGGATGGCGTCGGCGGTTTGACCCAGCCACATATCGCTCCGGGCAAAACTTTCGTCTACGAGTTCGTAGCACGCCGCCCAGGCACCTTCATGTACCACCCACACGCGGATGAGATGGTGCAGATGGCGATGGGGATGATGGGCTTTTGGGTGACGCACCCGAAGGGCTCGAATCCGCTGATCGAGAACGTCGATCGCGATTTTTGTTTTCTGCTGGGGTCTTATGACATCGAACCGGGGGCTGCGACGCCGAAGGTGAGCACCATGCTCGATTTCAATCTCTTCACCTTCAACAGCCGCGTGTTTCCAGGCATCGATCCCATGCCTTGCCGCAAGGGCGACCGTGTCCGTATTCGCATCGGCAACCTCACGATGACCAATCACCCGATTCATTTGCATGGACACGAGTTCCTGGTCACCGGTACCGACGGCGGACCGACACCGAAAAGCACGCGCTGGTATGAGGTAACGACCGATGTGGCGGTCGGCCAGATGAGGCAGATCGAGTTCATCGCCGATGAAGAAGGCGACTGGGCATTTCATTGCCACAAGTCGCATCACACCATGAATGCGATGGGTCACGACTTGCCCAATATGATGGGCGTCGAGCATCGAGGCGTCGCGAAGGAGATCACTTCCTTGATCCCGGATTACATGGTGATGGGCGAGCGGGGGATGTCGGACATGTCCGAAATGGAGATGCCGATTCCGGACAACACTCTACCGATGATGAGCGGTGTCGGCCCTTTCGGTCCGCTGGAAATGGGTGGGATGTTCACGGTGGTTAAAGTCCGCGCAGACCAAAAGCGGGGCGACTACAGCAACCCCGATTGGTACAAACACAAGAAGGGCGAAGTCGCTTACGAATACACCGGTCCCGTCGCCCAAGCGCCTCGTGCGCCCACGCAAGGCGGGCAAGCGGCCGATGCGAAGCTCAACCCACAAGGTGTGGAAATGCGCGTTAAGAAACCAGGAAGCAATGGGCAAGGAAGCCACGGTGGTCATTAAGCGAATTGCAATTCCGCATGTCGGATTGACGCTCGCAAGCGTGTTTGTCACCCCGGCACCAATCGCCATTCGCTAACGTCATTAAGGAACTACTATGAAAAGATTACTTCAGATGTTCGTGCTAGCTGCGTGGCTCAGCTTGACTCAGGTCGTATGGGCACATGGCAAGGCCGAACATCATGAGAAAAAAACGGCCGATGTGGTGAAAGAGCAAATGGAATGGGGTATCGCCGGCGATGAGGGCAAAGCCACTCGCACGATCAATGTCGGCATGAGTGACGCCATGCGCTTTACGCCGGAAAAGATCGATGTAAAGGCGGGTGAGACAGTGAAGTTCGTGATTAAAAACGATGGAAAGCTCTTGCACGAGTTCGTCCTCGGAACGAAGAAGACTCTGGACGAGCACGCCGCGTTGATGGCGAAGTTTCCGGAGATGGAACACGACGAGCCTTATATGGCCCACGTGGGGCCCGGCAAAACAGGCGAAATCGTGTGGACGTTCAATCGCCCCGGCCAATTCGATTTTGCCTGCCTCATTGCGGGGCACTATCAGGCCGGCATGATCGGCCGCATTAGCGTTTTAACGAAGTAAAGGAGATTTAAATGAAGTTCATTTTGACCACCGTTCTGTTTATTGCTGCCGCCTCACCGACCTTCGCCGACGATGCCCACCACCCACCCAAATCAGACGCTGCACCGGTCGCGCAAGCGCAAGCACCCGCGACGCAGAGCCTGACAGACGGAGAGGTCCGCAAAGTGGACAAGGCGACCGGGAAGCTCACGCTTCGTCATGGTGAGCTTAAGAATCTCGATATGCCCTCCATGACCATGGTGTTTCAAGTGAGCGATGCCACCGTGTTAGACCGATTGAAAGTCGGCGACAAGGTGCGTTTTAGCGCCGATCGCGTGAATGGTGCCATCACAGTTACGGCGATTGAAATTGTCGCGCCCTAATGGCCCTTTGCGAGCGCATCGATGATGGGACAAGGCGCACGAGTATCGGTGTGTTCACACTCACGAACCAGGTGCGTGAGCACCCGACGCATGCGCTGCAGGTCGCTCAACTTGGATTCGATCTGCGCAAGCCGGGCGCTCGCGACGGAGCGGATGGACTTGCGGTTTGCACCGTCGTTGAGCTTGAGCAGCTCTCCCACTTCGTTGAGGGTGAAGCCCAGTTCCTGCGCGCGTTTAATAAAGCGCAAGCGCTCGACCATTTCGATCGGATAGTAACGATAAGAACCTATGCGGGCGGGTACAGGGACCAGTTTTCGGTTTTGGTAATAGCGAACGGTCTCAACCCCGACTCCCGCAGCGGCGGCAAGTCGACCAATCGTCAGGCGGTCTTGTTTATCAATAGCAGTCATGTTTAAAGGGTCGTCCGAATTGGCTCCAGGCCTTTTGATCCAGGTCAAAAGGACCAGCAGTGAAGGGCCTACAGTGAAAGCATGAAAAAACTCTTGACTCTGTAGTGTGGTACGGAGTTTAGCCTAAGCTTGTCATCACCGCCCTTTCATAGGAGAAACACCATGAGCTGCTGCTGCGCAACCAACAAAGCCAAGTCCGCTGAGCCCGTCGAAGTGAAGAACGAAGTCGACCAGGAAAAGGCCCAAACGCCGTCGCCACCGGAGCAAGCGAAAGGCGGCTCCTGCTGCGGTACGGCACCTGTAGCAACAAGCACGCAACAGACCACCGGCAAGGGCGGCTGCTGCGGCTGAATGTTTTTAATACCACCCTACACAGAGAGTAAGCACTATGAGCCAACACGGCGATCCTCCCCACGCCGGCCATGACCACAGCCGCCATGCTGACCACCAGCATGGCGGCCAGGTCAATGGATCGGTACAGAGCGCCGCACCGGCGGCAGAGGCGACGCCTGCGCACGGTTGCTGCGCGGGTCATCTCTCCGCAAGTGAAGATGTGGCGAAGCCGTACCTCGATCCGGTTTGCGGAATGAAGGTCGCGGCAAGCGCAGACAAATCAGTGATGCATGCCGGCGAGACGTATTACTTCTGCAGCGCGCATTGCGTGGCGAAGTTCAAGACTGATCCGGAGGGTTATCTCAAGCCAAAGACTGAGACGCCCGCCATTGAAGCGCCTGCGGGCACCATCTATTCATGCCCCATGCACCCGGAGGTGCAGCAGGATCGTCCGGGCGTTTGCCCCAAGTGCGGCATGGCACTCGAGCCGATCATGCCGAGCCTCGATGAAGAGGAAAATCCCGAGCTGCGCGACTTCAGGCACCGCTTCTGGTGGACGCTGCCGTTGACGATTGTTGTTACGACCCTTGCTATGGCCGGCCATCGCCTGTTTCCGGGCGGCCTCCCGTACCAGAGCTGGATCGAGTTCGCGCTATCGGCGCCGGTCGTCCTGTGGTCCGGCTGGCCATTTTTCGAGCGCGGGCTGGCTTCCATCAAGAATCGCAGCCCGAACATGTGGACGCTCATTGGCCTTGGCGTTGCGGCGGCCTTTCTCTATAGCGTTGTCGCCACCTTAGCACCGGGCTTGTTTCCGGAAGCGTTCATGGCGCATGGCCGTATCGGCGTGTACTACGAGGCGGCTGCGGTAATCGTATCGCTCACTTTGCTAGGCCAAGTGCTGGAGCTTCGCGCACGGTCGCAAACCTCCGCTGCGATCAAGTCGCTATTAGGTCTCGCGCCGAAAACTGCACGGCGTATCAACGCCGACGGCACGGAAGAGGATGTCGCGCTTACACACGTTCATGTCGGCGACCAACTTCGCGTCCGTCCGGGCGAAAAAGTCCCCGTCGATGGCGTTGTGGTCGATGGTTCCAGCAGCGTCGACGAGTCCATGCTGACAGGCGAGCCGATGCCCGTTACTAAACGTCCTGGTGATCGGGTGATCGGCGCGACGATGAACACCAATGGTTCGCTGACGATTCGCTCCGAAAAAGTCGGCTCGCAAACCGTTCTTTCACAAATCGTCCAAATGGTGGCCCAGGCGCAGCGCTCGCGCGCGCCGATGCAGCGTCTCGCCGACGTCGTAGCGGGCTACTTTGTCGTCGTGGTGATTTCCATTGCGGTCTTGACGCTGCTTGGATGGGGCTTTTTTGGACCGGAGCCAAGCTGGGTCTTCGGCTTCATCAATGCGGTGGCCGTGCTGATCATTGCCTGCCCGTGTGCGCTGGGTCTGGCAACGCCAATGTCGATCATGGTTGCCACCGGCAAGGCCGCGACAAACGGTGTGCTGTTCAGAGACGCCGCAGCGATCGAACATATGCGTAAGGTCGATACGCTCATTGTCGACAAGACAGGCACGTTGACCGAAGGGCGGCCGTCCTTCAGGGACGTCATCGGCACCGGCCGCTTCGCCAGTGAAGAGGTGTTGCGGCTCGCTGCGAGCCTGGATCAGGGTAGCGAGCATCCTTTGGCCGATGCGATTGTTCGCGAGGCGCGTGCCCGGTCGATGTCACTTTCTACGGTGAGCGATTTCGAGTCTGGTACGGGTATCGGCGTGCGCGGCAAGGTGGACGACCTGCGTCTCGCGCTCGGCAATACGGCGCTCATGCAGACCGAAGGCGTTGCGACCGAAGCGCTGAACGCTGATGCCGAACGGCTGCGCGGCGAGGGCGCCAGCGTCATGTACTTGGCCGTCAACGGAGAAGCGGCGGGGCTGCTTGCGGTTGCCGATGCAATCAAAGCGACAACGCCTCAGGCATTGGAAGCGCTCAAGCGCGAAGGCATTCGGGTCATCATGGCTACCGGCGATGGACTGACGACAGCGAAAGCGGTCGGCGCGAAGTTGGGTATCGACGAAGTGCATGGCGAAGTGAAGCCCGCGGACAAGCTCGCGCTCGTCGATGCGTTGCAGAAGCAAGGCAGGATCGTTGCGATGGCGGGCGACGGCATCAATGACGCGCCGGCCCTCGCGAAGGCGAATGTCGGCGTCGCGATGGGAACCGGTACCGACGTGGCGATGAACAGTGCCCAAGTGACTTTGGTAAAGGGCGATCTGCTCGGCATTGCTCGTGCGCGGACCCTTTCTCACGCAACGATTCGCAATATGCGACAAAACTTGCTGTTCGCTTTCATCTATAACGCGGCCGGCGTGCCCATTGCGGCCGGATTGCTGTATCCAATCACGGGATGGTTACTGTCACCGCTGATCGCAGCACTGGCGATGAGCTTAAGCAGCGTGTCCGTGATTACAAACGCGCTTCGCCTCCGCAACGCGAAGATGTGAAGAACCATGACGCACGTCGTACTCGATCAATGCATACGATGCAAATACACCGACTGCGTCGATGTGTGTCCTGTGGATGCGTTTCGTGAAGGATCAAACATGCTCGCTATCGACCCGGACGATTGCATCGACTGCGGACTGTGCATTCCGGAGTGCCCGGTGAATGCCATCGTCGTGGAAGAAGACGTGCCGCCGAGCGCGCGGGAATTGATTGCTCTAAATGCAGAGTTAGCGAAACACTGGCCTGCAATCGTGCAGGGGAAGCTGCCGCTACCAGATTCTGATACATGGGCTCGGGTGGATGACAAGCTTCAATACCTAGAGCGCTAGCACCATGGATCTGATCTTTTCTAAGTCAATCAAATGAGGAGTCCTTCGTGAACCATGATTCGCACCATCAGGAGCATCAAGTACCCGGGCCCGCCGAAGCCCCGACCAGCCAACGCGCTAAGTGGGTCCTGATCGGCTTCGTAGCCATAGCCGCATTCTTTTTATTTCTGGAGCATCGCGCTCACCTTAGCCCGATCCTGCCTTATGCGCTCCTGGCCCTTTGTCCGCTCATGCATCTGTTCCATGGACATGGCAACCATGGCGGTCATAGTGATAAAAACGATCAAGGCGGTCAACGATGAGCCCAGAAAACGCCCCGGCCTACGGCCTTTGGTCGCTGGCAATCATCAACAGCCTCGTTTTCATCATCTTTGCATTCAGCTTCGCGCGCCCCAAGACCAAGCGCGATTGGCGAACCTTCGGAAGCTTCTCGGCCTTTCTGGTGGCGATGTTCACCGAGATGTACGGCTTCCCTTTCACGATTTACTTGCTGTCGGGCTGGCTGGGGACAAACTACCCGGGGATCGATTTCCTATCTCACGATGCGGGGCACCTGCTCGAAGTGATGTTTGGTTGGAGCGCCAATCCGCATTTCGGTCCTTTTCACATGGCAAGCAACCTGCTGATCTTCGGCGGCTTCATTCTGCTGTCCTATGCGTGGCCGCCTTTGCATCGAGCTCAGCAGCGCGGCGAGTTGGCGATAACCGGAATCTACGCGCGTATTCGTCACCCTCAGTACGTCGCGTTCATTCTGATCATGTTCGGCTTTTTGCTGCAGTGGCCCACGCTACTCACATTGATCATGTTCCCCATCCTCACAGTGGTTTACGTACGCTTGGCTAGACGTGAAGAACGAGAAGCGTTGGCCGAATTTGGAGAGACATATCGACGTTACATGGCGCGCACGCCCGGTTTTCTTCCGCGCTTGGGGCAAGGTGCCCCTTCGACCCAAGAATCGAATCACCCGATGAAATGAAAGGAATCGCCGTGAAGAAATCCATCTTTGCGTTGTTGGTCGGAATTGCCGTCGCGACAACGGCTGTGCATGCGCAGGAGGTCAGTCCAAAAAAAGAGGATGCGCCGCCTGCCGCCAACCCCGACAACCCGAAGCCTCAGGACTCAAAGCCAAACGTTGGGAAACAGCCCGTCCATAAGCAAGGACATCATCACACAATCGAACACAAGTCAGACGCCAACGCACCGGTCGACCCGCCAAAGAGGCCGCTGCATGACCATCGCGAGTCCAAGTAATGGAGCGCGGAGGCAACGAGGATCGTAGATTCAATCTTAAGTTTCTAGGCGCGGCCGGCACCGTCACCGGATCCAAGTATGTGCTCGAGGCGGGCCGGAGCACGGTAATGGTTGACTGCGGCCTTTTCCAGGGACTCAAGCAACTCCGGCTTCGAAACCGTACAGCAATTCCGATAGACCTGTCCTCGCTTGACGCGGTACTGCTCACCCACGGTCATCTGGACCATTCCGGATACCTGCCGGTGCTGGTCCGCGACGGCTTCAAAGGGCCGATCTTTTGCACCAAGCCCACGCGGGACTTGTGCGAGGTTCTCTTGCGCGACAGCGCGAGGCTACAGGAAGAAGAAGCTGAGTTCGCAAATCGACACGGTTTTTCGAAGCACCACCCGGCGCTGCCGCTGTATACGGTTGCCGACGCCGATCGCGCGCTTACGCATTTGCGCGCCGTGGAATTCGACGAACGGGTCGATGTGAGTCACGGGGTTACGGCGGCGTTTGTACCGGCAGGGCATATGTTGGGAGCGGCCTCCATCCGGGTCGAGGCCCAAGGTAAGTCCGTCTTATTCTCAGGGGACCTGGGACGAAACAATGATGCGCTTCTGCATCCGCCTCGCCGCGGTACTGGCGCGACCTACGTCGTCATGGAGTCCACCTACGGAAATCGGTCGCACACTCCGGGAAATGCGCAGGAGGTCTTGGCGTCAGTATTGACGCGTACGTTCGCGCGAGGCGGCATCGTCGTCATCCCCGCTTTCGCGGTGGGCCGAGCCCAAACGCTGATGTATCTCATCCACCGAGCCAAGCAGGCGGGGCAGATTCCGGACGTGCCGGTCTATCTCGATAGCCCGATGGCGATTGATGCGACGAAGATCTTTCATCGACACAGAAAGTGGCACCGCCTAAGCGCGGAAGAATGTGAAGGTATGTGCCAAGCGGCCCGAATTGTGAACTCGGCCGACGAGTCCAAGTGGCTGGATAGCCGCCACATGCCCATGGTGATCATTGCGGGCAGTGGCATGGCGACGGGCGGACGTGTGATTCACCATATCAAGGCGCTTGGCAGCGATCCTCGCAACACGATTCTATTCGCCGGTTTTCAGGCGGCAGGAACGCGCGGCGCGGCCATGGTTGCCGGTGCGGACAGCGTGAAGATTCACGGGCAATATGTGCCGATCAAGGCCGAGGTAGTCAATCTCGACATGCTGTCGGCGCATGCGGACCGCGAAGAGCTACTCGACTGGCTTTCCAGCTTCCAAACCGCGCCCCGAAAGGTCTTCATCACACACGGCGAGCCTATAGCAGCCGACGCCTTGCGACTGGCGATCCAGGAACGGCTGGGCTGGGCCTGCGCTGTTCCCGATCACGGAGAAAACGAAGTGCTTTAGTCAGCGCTGCGTGTCAGACGCATTTCACTAAACAAAGGAGAAAAATGATGGATGGACATTACTGGGGCATGCATTTTTTCTGGTGGATATTCTGGGTCGGAATGCTCGTGGTTCTGTTTTCGCTAGCGCCGCCGGTGCCTAAGAGCCGAATGCGCACACGCCCGATGGAAATCCTGCAGCGTCGTTATGCCGCAGGTGAGATCGGCGCGGAAGAATACGAAGAGCGCAGAGCAACGCTGCTGCGGGACCGGGCTGACGATGCTTAAAGCAGCTCCTAAACGGGGCGCATCTGGCCTGCGTTTACGGCGCATCGGCATTGACACCTATGGCGAGCCCGTACTCTACATGCGCAGCAATTCCGAGATCTGCCGTGCCGAGGGTTTCGCCGCGCAAGCGCGCGTCGAGGTTACCGTTGCCAATCGTTCGTTGGTTTGCACGCTCCATCACACTGTAAATGGTTTGTTGCAAGAGAACGAGGTGGCCCTTTCGGAATCAGCATGGCGCGTGCTCGACGCGCATGAAGGCAGTGCCGCAACACTCGCTCATCCTCGACCCCTTGAATCGCTGAGCCATTTGCGCGCAAAGGTTTATGGGAATCGATTGGGGCAAGAGGGTTGGGATGCCATGGTGCGGGACATCGCCGCCGGACGATACTCAGAGCTGCACCTTGCGTCTTTCGTGACCGCGTGCGCGGGCGCTAAGCTCGACCTCGATGAGACCGAATACCTTACCCGCGCAATGTTATCGGTGGGCAGCCGAATCGAATGGCCTGCGGGCGTTGTGGCCGATAAGCATTGCGTGGGGGGGCTGCCGGGCAACCGTACGACGCTGATCGTTGTTCCGATTCTCGCTGCCTGCGGCGCCTTGATCCCCAAGACCTCGTCCAGAGCGATTACTTCGCCTGCGGGCACGGCCGATGTCATGGAGGTGCTGGCACCGGTCGATCTGACCCTTGGCGCAATGCGCAGCGTTGTTGATCGTGAGGGGGGGTGTGTCGTCTGGGGCGGCAATGTTCAACTCAGCCCAGCCGACGACATTCTCATCCGTGTCGAGCGTCCTTTGGATTTCGATAGCGAAGCTCAACTGGTCGCCTCGGTACTGTCCAAAAAAGCGGCGGCCGGTTCAACGCATGTATTGATCGATATTCCAGTCGGCGAAACCGCCAAGGTGAGGGATGAGGCGAGCGCGAAACGTCTGGCCGAGGTGCTGACGGTCATCGGCGCACGCATCGGCATCGCAGTGAAAGCGGTATTTTCTGACGGCACAGCGCCGGTCGGACGCGGGATGGGTCCCGCGCTTGAAGCGCGCGACGTGATGGCTGTGCTGCGCGGAAGTCCGACAGCACCGGTGGATCTTCGCGACCGCGCGTTGCATCTCGCTGCAGCACTGCTCGAATTCTGCGGCGTCGCCGAAGCGGGACAGGGCATGAGCTTGGCCAGCGCCACACTCAATTCCGGCCAAGCGCTTCGGAAATTCGAACGCATCTGCGAAGCGCAAGGCGGCCTGAGGAATATCCCAGGGGGCAGGCTCTCGCACGTCGTCGTTGCGGATCGATCAGGGTTCGTGATCGGCTTCCACAATCGCCGACTTGCTCGCGTCGCGAAACTCGCAGGCGCTCCGCGCGCAGTGACTGCCGGAATCGACGTGCACGTCGGCTTGCGATCCGAGGTCGTCGTGGGCATGCCTCTATTCACGCTTTGGGCCGAGACGCCTGGCGAGTTGCAATATGCCTTGAACTATTTCGAAGCGATTCCATGCCCGGTGACAGTGGGGGAGATTCGATGAGACCGCTCCTCTTTGCCATGCCGGGGAACGAAGCGTTCGCGGCGAAGCTGCTTGGACGGCCAGGATTCGAGGCGGGCACGCTGACCTATAGACGCTTCCCTGATGGCGAGTCGTATGTGCGTATCAATGACGATGTGAAGGGACGTGACGCGGTCATCGTTTGCACGCTGGCTCGGCCAGACGAGCAATTTCTCGGCTTGTGGTACGCCGCGCAGACGCTACGCGAACTGGGCGCACGCCGGATCGCGCTGGGCGCCCCGTACCTCTGCTATATGCGGCAGGACAAGCGCTTTCAGTCCGGCGAGGCAGTGACATCGAAGCTGTTCGCCTCACTTGTTTGCGAAGCGTTTGACTATCTCATTACCGCCGACCCGCATTTGCACCGCTTTCAAGCGCTATCGGAGCTCTATCGCATCGGAACGCACACGGTCGCGACCGCTCCCGCATTGGCGGTCTGGATTCGAGAAAACGTCGACCGTCCCATCATCATCGGGCCCGATGAAGAAAGCGAGCAATGGGCGGCATCGGTTGCCGCGGCGGCCGACGCCCCGCACGTCGTGCTGAGAAAGATCCGCCATGGCGACCGTGACGTCAGCATCGATTTCTTGGATTCCACCGTACTGCGTGGGCGCACGCCCGTGTTGATCGACGACATTATTTCGTCGGGTAAAACCATGCTCGCGGTGGCGCGCCATTTACGCGCAGCCGGATACGAGCCGCCGGTGTGCATAGGCGTGCACGGACTATTCGATGAAGAAGCTGCCAAGGACTTGATGGAAAGCGGGGTATCACGCATCGTTACTACTAACACCGTTCCACATGCCAGCAATGCGATCGACGTCAGCATATCGTTTGTTGCGCCGCTGTTGCAGCGCTTCGCGCTCTAGGGCAGGGTTCAATTTTGTTGCAAGAGGCGAGCAGAGGGCACGACAACCACCTGCGCGCCGTGCCACCGATGTAAGCGTATAGGGGGAATAATAATGGGATGGCTTTCCGAGAACTGGGTGTTTTTGCTGACCGCGATAGCGTTTATAGCCTTGCATATTTTCATGCACGCGGGACATGGCGGGCATGGCTCGCATGGCGGCGGGTATCGCGATCAAGATCCCGAGGGGGAAGACCGAGACAAACGTAGAGCAGGTTCGACCGCTCATCGTCACTAAATATCTGGAGGTCAAATGAATATCAAAGTGGTCAGCACCGCGCTCGCCTTGACGGGCACTTTTCTCTACTTACTCTGCGTCGCCTACGGACTCACCAATCCGGTCGGCGGACATATGCAAGAGCTTCTCGTCATTACGCTCCCAGGCTTTGAATGGCTGACGCCCACTGGATTTGCAATCGGTCTTGCAAAGAGCTTTTTATATGGCGCGCTGCTTGGCATTGTTTACGTTCCCACGCATAACCTTGTCGAAAAGTTCTTTGGAAATCGTACATGACGAATCATGGGAAAGCGATCACGCTGGAAGTGAAGGGCTTGTTCGAGGGGCTCGACCACCTCGGAGTGGAAAAGCGCGTCGGCGCTATAACAGGTGTGCACCATGCACGCGCCAATCCCGCCTCCGCGAGCGTGACTGTGCACTATGACCCGGCGGTGACCAACGACGAGGCACTGCGCAAAGCGATCCGCGATTGCGGTTACCACTGTCGGGGCGAGATGCAGCCCGATCATGTGTGTCGCTTCCCCGAAAGCGACCCGCACGCTGCACACGCCACGCATGCGGCACAGCCCGGCGCGATGGACGACATGGGCCACGACATGGGGCACGGCGCCGGCATGGACATGAGCGGGATGGTGCGCGATATGCGCAACCGCTTCATCGTTTGCCTTCTGTTCACCATTCCGTTGTTTTTCTGGGCGCCGATGGGGTTGCCCATTCCGACACCCAATCCACCTTTCGGGCTCGAGCTCGATCAGTGGCTCTTCGTGCTTGCGAGCGGCGCGGTGCTGTGGCCCTCATGGCCCTTCTTCGTGGCCGCATGGCGAGCGCTGAAGAACGGCATCTTGAACATGGCAGTCCTCGTTGTTCTTTCCGTGGGGACCGGCTATCTCTTCAGCGTCGGAGCGACGTTTCTTTTCGCGGGAGTG
>DATEOW010000191.1:0-3001 GCA_035273665.1 Burkholderiales bacterium
GCTCGAGCGCCATGCTTTGGCTGATGATCTCGCGCCAGATGGCGCGGACCGCGTCGGCCGACAAAGGCCCGGGATTGTCGGCCACCATACGCCGCAAAATTTCCGCTTCGCGATCGGGGCGGTGCTTCTGCGCAGTCGGCCCCTTGATGCGACCCACTTCCTGTACATGCTGCGAGCGTTCGCTCAACAACTTAAGCAATTGGTCGTCGAGTCGATCGATCGCTTCGCGGTGCCGGCCTATTTTTTCTTCGCTCATGCCTAGCCTAAGAGTTAACCCGAGGGATATAGCGAACCATCAACACGCCGGTAATCGCGCAGAGATTTTTGATGACCTCATCGGTAACCGGGCTATCCGTATCCACGAGCGTATAAGCCACTTCACCGCGGGATTTGTTCACCATATTGTGAATGTTCAAATTGGCATTCGCCATGGTCGTCGAAATCTGTCCCAACATGTTCGGCACGTTGCTATTGGCGATGCAGACGCGATAAGGCACTTCGCGCTGCATTAATACTTCGGGAAAATTCACCGAATGTTTGATGCAACCGTGTTCCAGATACTCGCGTAACTGCTCCGCCACCATCATCGCGCAATTATCCTCCGCTTCGGTGGTCGAGGCGCCCAGATGCGGCAAGGTCACCACACCGGGCTGGCCGGCCAGCGTTTCCGTCGGAAAATCCGAGATGTAGTATTTGAGTTTGTGCGCCTGCAGGGCTTCATGCACCGCTTTCTCGTCGACGATCCCTTCGCGCGAAAAATTCAGTAGCACGGTGCCGGGTCTCACCCGGTCCAGCAACGCGGCATTGATTAATTTTTTCGTTTCCGCCACCAAAGGCAAATGCAGACTGACAAAGTGACTGCCGCGCAGCACTTCCTCGATCGAATTCGCTTTCTTGACGTCGGCGGGCAGGCTCCACGCCGCATCGACGGTGATATGCGGGTCGAAGCCGATGACTTTCATGCCCAGCTTGATCCCCGCATCGGCGACCAGACTGCCGATTTTGCCGAGACCGACGACGCCCAAAGTGTGGTTGCGCAATTCGATGCCCGCGAATTGTTTCTTGCCGTCTTCCACGCGCTTTTCGCGCGCCTCGCCCTCGCCTTCGAGCTTGCCGACAAAATCGAGCGCCGGCGCAAGATTGCGCGCGGCGATCAACATGCCGGCGATCACCAATTCTTTTACCGCGTTCGCATTCGCGCCCGGCGCGTTGAATACCGGAACGCCGCGCTCGCTCATCGCCTTCACCGGAATATTGTTGGTGCCCGCGCCCGCACGGGCGATGGCTTTCACGGATTTCGGAATATCCATCCCGTGCATATCCGCAGAGCGCACGAGGATCGCGTCGGGGTTCACAACATCTTTGCCGACCTTGTACAACTCGGCAGGCAGTTTCTTCAAGCCCAAAGGCGATATCTGGTTCAACACCAGTACGTTGAATTGGTTCATCCGTGTTTCTTCTCAAATTCCTGCATATAGTCCACCAGCGCTTGCACCCCTTGGATCGGCATCGCGTTGTAAATAGACGCCCGCATCCCACCCACGGATCGATGACCTTTCAATTGCATGAGGCCGCGCGCTTCGGCGCCCTTGAGGAATTCGCCGTCGAGCTTGTCTTCCGCCAAGGTAAAGGGCACGTTCATTCGCGATCGATCGCTCGGGCGCACGGGGCTCTTATAGAAGCCAGACCGGTCGAGGAAATCGTAAAGGAGTTTCGCTTTGGCAATATTATTTTGTTCGATCGCCGCGAGGCCGCCCTGCGCCTTCATATGCTTGAATACCAGTCCGGCGATATACCAGGCATAAGTCGGCGGCGTATTCGACATGGATTGCGCATCCGCGTGTACTTTGTAGTCAAGGATCGAAGGCGTGCCTTTGCGTGCCTTGCCAAGCAGATCTTCGCGCACAATCGCGATTGCCAGACCGGCCGGACCGATGTTCTTTTGTGCCCCGGCATAGATGAGCCCAAAACTGGACACGTCGATCCGTCTGGACATGAACGTTGAAGACATGTCGGCGACCAAGGGCGCCTTGCCTACTTGCGGAATCCAGTGGAATTCGACCCCGCCGATGGTTTCGTTCGGCGTGTAGTGCACATAAGAAGCGTCCGGATCGAGCGGCTTCCAAGTGTCCTGCGCGGGCGCGTAACTGAAATTGGCGTCTTCGCTCGAAGCCACCACGTTCACTTTGCCGAATTTCTGCGCTTCCTTGATGGCCTTTTTCGACCATTCACCGGTATTCACGTAATCCGCGCTGCCACCTTCCGGCATGAGATTAAGCGGTGCCATGGCGAACTGCAGCGTTGCGCCACCTTGCAGAAATAACACCTGGTAATTTTTCGGCACGGCCAGAAGCTCACGCAAATCGGCCTCTGCGGTTTCCGCTATCGCGATGAACTCGGGGCCGCGATGACTCATTTCCATCACCGACATGCCGCTACCGCCCCAATCGAGCATTTCGTTCGCCGCCTGCTTCAACACCGCCTCGGGCAAGGTGGCCGGACCGGCACTGAAGTTAAAGACTCTGCTCATTGCCACACCGCTTTCTGCGCTTCCGCTGTTGCTACCGCTATTTGCTATGGCTGGGGCTCCGTATCGTCGGTGTCCTCACCGGCGTCCTCACCGGCGTCCTCGCCGGCGTCCTCGCCGGCGTCCTCATCAGGGTTATCGGCCTCTTCGAGCGAGCCCTCGCTCGGATCCGTTATAGGGCCTGAATCCTCCGATGTCTCTGCGGTCGCCGGTTCATCGTGTTCGCCGTTGCCGTTTTCTTCCTCGGTTTCGAGCACGCGCTCGATACCGGCAAGCTTGGTGCCCGCATCGAGGTGAATCAGGCTCACGCCCTGCGTCGAACGGCCCATTTCGCGAATCTGCGAGACTTTGGTACGGATCAACACGCCGCCCGTCGATACAAGAATCAGCTCGTCTTGCTCATCGGCCAACACGGCGCCGACCAGACGGCCGTTGCGTTCGCTGGTCTGGATGGCGATCATGCCCTGCGTCCCA
>DATEOW010000192.1:0-3812 GCA_035273665.1 Burkholderiales bacterium
TGGTTTGGCAAGACGTAGAACGAATCGCCGAATCCCACCTTATCGGTATGTTGCGTCCAGGTCTTGCCGTTATCTTTGCTGATCTGTAGCTGCGGTTTATCGAATACGCCGCCCGCGACAAGAATGTTTCCTGAAGGCAAGACAACCGGCGCGCGCGTTTTGATGCTGAAAGGCGATTCCAACTCTTGCCATGTCAGCGCGCGATCGCGCGAGACGTATAGGCCGGAGAAGATACCGCCGAATCCGCCCCCGGGCGAGCTCATCATGGTGAGTATGTCGCCCGGGTAGTTACGGATTTCCAGAATACGTCGTCCGCCCGGCGCCGTGCGAGTGGCCCAATTCCGGTTGCCGGATTCATAGAAATAAATGTTGCCGTTCGAGACGGCATAGGCAAAACCGGTCGCCGTGCGCCATACCCACATTTGATTCGATCCGTCCCAGAAACTGTGGCCAATGACCTCAGTGCGGATTTCCTTCCACTGGGGCGTCGTTAGCGAGGGCGAATGAAGAATGCTGAGCTTCGTGTTTTCTTGGTGTCCGATGAACCACCCGGATTCGGGATCGCCTTCGATAAAAAGAATCGTGCCGAGGGGAAGGTCGCCAACAGACATCGCGACCAATCGGCCGGTGATACGGTCTCGCCGAAGCAAGGTGTTGAACTCGCCGGTTGCAAGCAAGGTGGCATTCGGCAGGTCGACCGGTTTGACGTAAGTCAGTGCTTCGAGTCTGCCACTGTGCAACGTGCTCCAATCTCCGCCTTTGGTTCGCAGCATCAGCAGACCCAGGCGCGATGCCCCCGCTGCCTCGCCGCTACTAAGCTCCGTCAGCGCATCGAGTCCCGCCGGCTGCGCCAGCGCATACTCCTCGACAACATCCGTCTTGTCGCGCGAGTTGCGCCACCCCGGATCGATCGTCTTCGCCTCAAAGAACTTCGCATGGGCGGGTAAGTATTTTTTGAGGTACTCGACATTGTTTGCGGGCAGCTTGCTGCGCCCGATTAACACTTTTTCCTTCAGAGAAGTAATCACCAGGCGCCCGAGATCGGCAGGGATGCCTGCCCGGATATCGATGGGACCAAGCAAACGCTGACCGGCGGCGCTCATGGGGATATAGCTCTGGCCCTGGTAGATATCGAAGCGATCGATCGAGTATGAGCCCGGCGGGACAACACCAACGTAAATCGCCGAATCGCGGCCCAGGCCCTTGGTGACTTGCTTCAGAATATAAGCGTCATTCGGATTGCTTTGCTCGCCGTGCAGGATCACGCGACGTAATCGTATGGTATCGAGCTGGCCGACTCGCGTCGTGTTGCCGCTCATACTGATCACGATGACAGTTTCGCCGGCTTGCGGCGCAGTCTTGGCTGGATCCGCCGCCATGCTGACGTTCGGTATGTTCGCGCAACTGGAAAGAACGATTGCGCCTAGCAATAATAAGCAGACGCGAAAAAATCCGGAGAGATGCATTTGCATGTTTTTGTCGGGCCGTTGAAAACCGACGCATCATATCAACGCAACTCAGGTCACGGCCGATCTGCACTGCTTTTGAGACTTACAGGGTCATTCGGGTGCCGGATGCGTCCAGCATCCGCTCAGTGAATCGTTTGGATGAAGCCGTCTGCCGAAAGCCTCCTTGCCCGTTGCCAAATAACGATTGGTTGCACAAACGAGGCTGTGAATTTCGCAACACAAATAAAAACACCGGCCAAGGCCGGTGTTTTTATTTGTTCGACGTACTTCGTCTTCGCGTGGACGGTGACCCGATCAAGGCAGCATCAGCCTTGCGCGGATCATGTCGCGCGTTTCTTTTGCTGAGGTGGCGAACGGACCGCCAACGGTGACTGCACGTTCTGCAAGCGGTAGGGCTTCTGCACTACGGCCTTGGTCGGACAGTGTTTGCGCAAGGTTGTTAAGCACGACAACAGACTGCGGTTTGCGCTGCTGCGCACGCCTCAACACCACTTCGGCTTCTTTAAAATCGCCCATCTTGTAGTGCGTATTGGCGAGCCCAACCATCGCATCGACATTCTCGGGCCAGCGCGCGAGGAAGGTTCGATAGCCCTCGCGTGCTTTAGCGGGATCCACGCGCTCGAAGTCAGCGAGCGCCGCCAGCCATCCGCGCTCACTTGCGGTAGCAGGGATTCGATCTGGTGGCACAGCGACCATCGCCCAATAGTGGCTCTTACGCCAGACGTATTCATGCGAGCCCATGGGCAGCACTTGGCGCATATGCGGGCCTGAACGCAGAATGATTTTTTCGCCGGGGATGTCATAGCCGACGACGACGGCGTAATGCCATTTGTCGAAGGGCGGCATGATTCCATGGTTCTGGAGAACGATTACAGGATTACCCGCTTCCACTTCGCGTAGCAGATCGCTTAGATGAGGTGACAACGGATAGGACACCATGCCGTGACGGCGTGGCGCTGCGAGCATCTCCACTTGCAGACTGCCCTTGCGGTCAGGCACATAAACCTGTGACACGAGTTCCGCCGGCGTCACGGGCACTTTTTCATGAGCAAGTACGGTCGCAAGCGCGGCAGGGCCGCATTGATAAGCATCTTGCGGGAAGAAAGGAACCTCGGTCAGTTCGACCTGGGGCTTGATATCAGTGGGCGGTTTTTCGCGCAGTGCCATGGTTTCCGGCACAAAGTTCGCGCAACCGTTGAGCGCAGCCAAAAGCAGAACGCCCGCGATGAGGCGAGCGTTCTGCTGAAGGGTGCGGCCCGTCGGAACGGTGCGAACCGTCGAAGACAGGCCTGACACTTAAGCGCGCCTCCAGAAGACCAACCAGAGAATGACGCCGACCAGTATCACAACCACCCAGCCCGCGCTCGCACCTGCGGGTGCCATTTCCAGTTGACCTTTCAGCGAAGCGACTTCTGCGTCGCTCATAGCGGCAACGCGCTCTTGCGCGGAGGCCGGATCGACACCGAAGGATTGCAGTTCGCGAGCGATGTCGTCGCGGGTGATCAGCGCCACAACAGCGTTGCGATCAGCGGTCGATGTGGTAACAGCGATTTGATCGGTCGTACCGATCATGCCGGCATGCGACAGCTGGAATGGCGTCCAAGCCATCAATACGATTAGAAGGCGGCAAAGCGTTCTCGTCAGGTGTTTCATAGCATTCCTCATCCAAAAAAAGTGGGCCCACGTCCGCTAAACGCCGCGCGATGCCGCCACGTTGCGTTGCGTCCAAATGCTTGGCGGCCATACAAATAAGGGGTTTCGGCCACCCGCGTGGTAGGACGCGTGCCAGAATCGTGCCCAATCGTCCTACAAAACGATGAGTCGTGCGCCGGGTACAGGTCGTGCAGCGATGCAGCCGTGAAAATAGCGACTTTCAACGTGAATGGCATCAACGGCCGGATCGCCCGGCTCTGCGAATGGCTGGACGAGTCCGAACCCGATATCGTCTGCCTGCAAGAACTCAAGACTTCACAGGAAAAATTTCCCGAAGCAGCGCTTGCGCAACGCGGCTATGAAGCCTTGTGGGTCGGGCAAAAAAGTTATAACGGTGTCGCAATCCTGTCACGCGGTACCGCGCCCATCGAAATCCGCCGCAGCCTGCCTGGCGATCCTTCGGATATGCAGGGCCGATATCTCGAAGCAGCAGTGCAAGGCATTCTCGTGGTCTGCATCTATTTACCAAACGGCAACCCGCAGCCCGGGCCGAAGTTCGACTACAAGCTCACATGGTTCGAGCGCCTCATTGCACATGCGGCGACGCTCTATGATTGCGGCGGTCCGGCGATCATCGCCGGCGACTATAACGTGGTGCCGACTGACGACGTACCCGATATCTACAACCCG
>DATEOW010000193.1:0-3387 GCA_035273665.1 Burkholderiales bacterium
GCTCTTAACCACCAACAACCGCATGGAATTGTCCGCGGTCATCAATGGGCTGCTCGCGCTGAAGCGCGGCTGCAAAATCGAGTTGTATACCGATTCGAATTACGTCAAGGACGGCATCAATGAATGGTTGCCGAACTGGAAGCGCCGCGGCTGGAAAACCGCGGACCGCAAAGACGTAAAGAACGTCGACCTCTGGCAGGCGCTCGACGCGCTTGTTCAACAACACGAGATCAACTGGCACTGGGTGCGCGGGCACTCCGGTCATGTCGAAAACGAACGCGCCGATGCGCTCGCCAACAAGGGAGTGGAAAGCGTGCGTCAGCGCGCCTGAACGTCGCTCGCGGGCATGAGCGGGTCACGCCATCCTCCGCCAAGCGCCCGCATCAATTCGACGCTGTAATTGAGATAGGACTGCCGGTTGCGCGCCAGCTCCAGCTGCGCGGTATTCAAGGTACGTTGCGCGTCGAGTACATCGATATAACTCGAATAGCCCGAGCGGTAACGAATATCCGCCAATCGCAAGCTACGTCGCGCGCGATCGACCCGCAGCGCCAAATCTTCTTCGGTCTCCGCCGTCCAACGCACATTCGAAAGGGCATCGGCCGTTTCGCGGAACGCCGTCTCCGCCGCCGCTTGATACTGCGCAGCCGCTTGACGTTGCCGGGCTTCGGCTTGTTCGGTACGGGCCGCGTAACGCCCGAAATCGAGGATGGGCCCGACAACGCCCAAGCCGATGGACCAGATGCGCGCGCCTGAGGTGAACAGATCGCCCAGTTCCCGGCTTTGCTGTCCGAAGCTGCCGGTCAAGCTAAAGCTCGGAAATTGTTCCGCGCGGGCAACCCCGATCTCGGCGTTGGCTGCGGCGAGCAATGCTTCGGCTTGCCGGACGTCCGGACGTTGTTCAAGCAAGGTGGAAGGTAATCCGGCTGGGGGCAGCGGGGCGCGAGGTAAAGCTTGGAGGTCGCTCGGCGCAACCTGCAGATCGAGGCGACTGGTGAGCAGTGCAAGCTGGTGCAAGAAAGCGGCGCGCAGCCGGTGGAGTTCTTTGATCTGGCCGGCGATCTCCGCACGCGCGCCCTCCGCCTGGAAAACGTCCAAGTCCGAGATCAATCCGCCCGCTGCGCGCTTCAGCACGATATCGACCGATTCGTCGCTCGCCTTCAGCATTTCTTCGGAGACGCGGATTTGCGCATCGAGCGATCGAAGCGAGAAGTAAGTTTGCGCAACGCTTGCGGCGAGTGTCAATCCGACTACGTCCCGGCCATAAGTACTTGCCATATATAAGGCCCGTGCGGCTTCGTTCGCCCGACGTAAACGTCCCCAGAAATCAAGTTCGAATGCAGTCGAGGCGGTCAGCTGAAAATTATTGCGGACGGGGGAAGCGCCGCCGGCGATGGGGGTGGACCCCACAGTGCTGATGCGCGAGCGAGACGCGGATGCGTCGCCCTGGATGAGCGGAAAGAAGGTCGCATTGGCTTCGCGTACCAGCGCCTCGGCCTCTTCGATACGCGCGATCGCCGCACGTATATCGGCATTTCGCTCCAGCGCCGTCGCGATCAATTCGTCGAGCAGCGGGTCGCGATAAAGCGTCCACCAATCCGAGGCAAGTGTCTGGGCTTGTCCGACATCCGGCTCGCCATAACTCGTAGGCAAGTCGATGGGCGGACGTTCGTAGTCCGGCCCCAGCATGCAGCCGCCGACGAGGAGGCTTAAGACAAGTGCGATTACCAGTGATCGTGTCATACCGGTTCTTCGTCCGTTTCCGCGGGCGGTGCGACTTCCTTTGGCTTACGCGCGAACCACACAAAAAATAGCGGTATAAAGATCGTTGCGATTGCGGTCGCGAAAATCATGCCGCCGACAACACCGGTGCCCATCGATTTGCGCGCGCCGGAGCCGGCGCCGGTGGCGATGGCGAGCGGAACCACGCCGAGAATGAAGGCGAAGGAGGTCATCACGATCGGACGGAAACGCAAACGCGCCGCGTCCAGCGCCGCGTCAATCGCGCTTTTGCCTTCGAGTAAACCTTGTTGAGCAAATTCGACGATCAAGATGGCATTCTTCGCGGCCAGTCCGATCAGCACGACGAGACCGATCTGGAAATAGATGTCGTTTTCCATGCCGCGTAGCCACACGAAGACGAGCGCGCCAAGTACGGCGAAAGGAACGGCCAAAACGACAGCCGATGGTAGACGCCAGCGTTCATACAAGGCCGAGAGAATGAGATACACCATGACGATCGCAAAGCCAAATGCGAAGAGCGACGCGTTGCCTGTTCGCTGTTCCTGAAAAGCCTGGCCGGTCCACGCGACGGTATAGCCTGCCGGCAAAATTCTCTCGGCCGTTTCTTCCACGGCGCGAATGGCCTGACCGGAACTGACGCCTGGGCTGCCGTTGCCCAGAATCTTGGCCGCGATGAAGCCGTTAAAACGTTCGATCTGCTCGGGACCCACCACGCTACGAACGCTCAGAAAGGTTTTGAGCGGAATCATTTGGCCCGTCGTGGCGGACCGTACATAGATCTTGCCGACGTCATCCGGTGTGGCCCTATACGCTGCCTCTGCCTGCAATTGGACGCGGTAAGTGCGGCCGGAACGATTGAAGTCGTTCACGTATAGCGGGCCCATGGTGCTGGTGAGCGCATCGAATACGTCGGCAATCGGAACACCCATCGCGAGCGCCTGTTCGCGATTGACTTCGACATAAAGTTGCGGAATGGTCGGGCGGTAGAAAGTGTTGATCCCCGTGAGCTGCTCGTTTTGTGAAAGCGCTGCCACAAACGCCTGCACGGTTTGCGCAAGTTTTTGGGGGTCCGAATCGCCGCGCGATTGCACATACACCTCGAAGCCGCCCGAGGTGCCCAAGCCGCGAATCGCAGGCGGGTTGAACGCGAATACGAGACCATCGCTGAAGCTCATACCGGCTTTGCTGATCTCCGCAGCGAGATCGGGGGCGGTTGTCTCCCGTTCATCCCATGGTTTCAGTGTCAGGAAACTCGTCGCAGCGTTGGTTTTGACGCCGCCACCGACCAGATCGAAGCCACGCACAACGAAGATGTTGCCAACCGCTTCATGTTCTTGAAAGCGGCGCTGGAATTCTTCGCCGAGCTTGCTGGTGCGCTGTAGCGTTGCCCCATCCGGCAATTGAATGGACGCGAAGATATAACCCTGATCCTCCGCCGGGACGAAGCTGCCGGGTACGCGCCAAAACAACAAACCCGCCAACAGCAAAACGCCGATAAAGGCGAGCAGCGAGAAAAACCGATGGGTCAGCGACCAGTTCACGCCGCGCAGAAATCCCCGCGTCGTGCGGTCGAACCCGCGGTTGAAAGGGCGAAAGAGCTTGCTGTCGTGATCGCCGGGCTTTAGCAGTATCGCGCACATCGCA
>DATEOW010000194.1:0-9795 GCA_035273665.1 Burkholderiales bacterium
AACGGGATCTTCCGCGGTCCAGATTTTTGTATCCGGCGTATTCAAATGCTTCAGAATCGAATGAAGGGTTGTCGTCTTACCCGAGCCCGTCGGTCCGCACACGAAGAACAAGCCGTAGGGTTTGGCGATTGTCGACTTTAAAATAGGCAGGTTGTGCGGGCTGATACCGAGTTTATCGAGCGGGATCGGCTCGCCTGCGGCGAGAATACGCATCACGACGTCTTCGACACCACCTTGTGTTGGCAGCGTCGCTACCCGCAATTCGATATCGAGCGGTCCGTATTTACGGAATTTGAATTTGCCGTCTTGCGGCTTGCGTTTCTCGGAGATATCCAAGTCGCACATGATCTTCAAGCGAGCGATCAACGCATTGCGGTAGGAAGGCGGCACCTCGATATAAGGCGCCAAGGAACCGTCTTTCCTGAAACGAATCTCGGTCCGTCCCTTGCCGGGATAGGATTCGATATGAATATCAGACGCACCTTGGTGATACGCGTCGATAATGATTTTGTTGACCAGCTTGACGAGCTCGTTGTCGGACGCCGCCGAGATGTCTTCTTTGTTGGAGCCGAACTCCTCGGTCTCGCCTTCGTCTAGGCCCTCAAGTAGATCGCCGATATCGCCCGCGCCGCCCTCGAAACCGAAGAAGGAATTGAGAATATCTTTGAATTCCGGCTCGGTCGTGACCGCATAGCGCAGCTTATGGCGCGGGAAGACATGACCCACAATTTTAGATTGGCGGATTTTTTCCGGGTCGGGACAAACGACAAGCAAGCCGTCTTTCGTCTCTTCAACCGGCACCCACTGATTGGATTCGACATACTCGCGCTTAAGGTTGCGCAGCAAGTCGAGCGGCTTGATCCGGTCCGTCCGATGCGGTTCGTAAGGCACACCGAAATATTTAGCCAAGGCTTCGCCGATATCGGAGGCTTTAACCCCGATTTCATCGACCAGAATTTTTTCGACCGACAGCCCGCGTTTGCGGGCGGCGCGGGACGCTTCCTCCAGCTCATCCGCCGTAACGATTTTTGCTTCGACGAGCATGTCGTACTTTGAGCTGAGACCGAGGCGCTCGCGTTGTTGCTTGTGATGCATCGCGAGTGCCTGACACAGCTGCTTGATCCCCTCTTCGGCATGCGGCGGAAAGAGACCACCGGACTTCGAGTTCAGAAACTGAACAACGCCGTAGAGTTCGTGACCTTCTTCGCCGATCGATGCGACGAGCATCTGTGTACTGCGATACCCGGTGCGCTTATCCACTTCCTGCAGGAAACGCAGGCCGGGATGGATTTGTTTTAGCCCGGCAAGATCGTAAGCGTCCTTGATATTGAGGACGCGTCGAGACATCGCCGCATAACCGGCGATGGAACGTTCACCGATGGGTAACTTGAGTTCGCGGAAATTCGTAAGGCCGGTCTTTAATTTGGAAACGATGCTGGCCTTGTCTTCGCTCACCGCATAAACCGTAACGCGGTCTGCGGCGAATAAGACGCATAGCTCGCCGCTGATTTCTTTCAGCGTCTCCTCGAGCGCCGGCGCAGCCTGAATCTTTTCAATAAGGCTTAGCAGCCCTTTTTGAAAAGACAGTGCTTCGGGATCGTCGAGATTGAGAACTGCGCTCATGGCGAAATAGGTACTCCGGGCAAATACGGGGCGAATAGCCGCCGGTCGGTCAGAAAAAGCCGCTCATCGATCATAACGAGCCGCTTATGGTGCAGCAATGCGGCTGGCGCGCCACCTGCGGCTTTTTCCCACTCTCTCCCAGGAACCGTCGGGAGAGTGCGAAAAATTAGGCATTTGCCCCAGCTATGACGCCGGCTTGGCGTTCAAACCGCCGTCGAGCACAAAGGCTTGATAGCCTCGCTGGGCTAGAAGAAACGCCGCGGCCGAGCTCCGTCGACCGGTCTGACAATAAAGAACATATTCCTGCTTTTTGTTGAGAATCGCCGCCGCGTTTCTTAGCTCGGCTAGGGGAAGATTCAAAGCACCCGGAAGCCTGTCGTATTGGTACTCGGAGGGATAACGAATATCGAGCCAGCGCGCACCTCCGGCGACTTTCGCTTGGGCGGCGGTGAAGTCCAAGGAGTGTAGCAATGGCGCCTTCAATAGCGCATTGAAGTCATCTTTGGCGAGCCGCAACAGCAATCCATCCGTACTCATGCGCACGGTCGCGTTGCGTTTTCCGCCGGCTACCAGGGCCTCCTCGCCGAAAACGTCGCCGCTTTTCAGTTGTGCCAACTGCATGCTCACCCCGCCTACGGTGCGATCGACCACGGCCTTGCCGTTTTCGATGACATAGTAGTAGTCGCCTTCGTCGCCCTCGCGGATGATTACTTCACCACGTTGGGCCTGCACTCGCTCGAAGCGCCCGAACAACTCGCTGATGTGTGCAGGCGGCAATTGGGCGAAAACGCCCGAACGGAAGTTTTGGATGCTGAACATCCCGGTGATGATTGCCCAGTTGGATAGCGAAGGCGAATCGATCGCTGTCGGCGGCACCGCGCTGGCGATCTGGTCCCAAGTGGCCAAGATGTCGAGCAGGTCGTCATCAATGCGCAACAGGTTGACGTCGGTGATGGTTTTCGCCGCTTTGACATCGTGCTTACGGCCGATCGGGTGCATCGCTTCGGCGCTCCCGCCGACCATCACTTGAGAGCTTCCATCCTTCAAGGTCAGCGCCAGCTCGCCCTGCAGTAGAAAGACCATTTGTCCGGCAGTGGGCATCACCCTGAACGGATCGAGATTTTTGCTCACCCGTTCCACAAAGCACAATTCGGCGAGCTCAGACAGACGCTGATCAGACAGCGCGGCTATGGGCTGTAAGCGACGTAAGGCGGCAACATCCACCTTTGCGGAATCCTTCACGACATTCATTTTAGAATTCGATGACTTGATTGTTTTGCAGCATGCGCGGCCGGAATACACCGGCGTATTCTTCGATTTCCGCCATCGTCAGTTCGATTTCGCCCGGCTTGAGATGCGTGATAAAGATATCGACATTGCGTTCCAACTTGGCGAGTTCTTCGGCGAGCATGCTCGGGCAAAGATGTTTTGCCACATGCGCCAACTCGCGTTCGCGATTGCAAAACGCGCATTCGATGATGAGGTACTTCAGATTCGCAATGCGATTGACGATCGGCCATAGCGCCTCATTTACGCCGGTGTCGCCCGTGAAGACGAGGCTTCCTTTCCCACTATCGATTTGATAGCCGATGGCCGGCACCACATGATTCGCCGGCAAGGCCCCGATACGCCGCCCCGCCAGTTCGGCAAATTCGCCCACTTCGATGGGTTCAAAGCGCAGCGAGGGATTCGATGCGCTTGGAATCTCGGTGAAATCCGGCCAGATGCTCCAGTTAAAAATGTGATTGCGTAGGATCTGGATCGTTGCCGGCAAGGCATGCACGGTGACCGGCTTCTCCCGCATCTGTCCCACCGTATCCACTAAAAAAGGAATGGTGGCGACGTGATCTAAATGCGAATGGGTAAGGAAGATATGGTCGATGCCCGCAAGTTCTGCCAAGCTCAGGTCGCCCACTCCCGTACCGGCATCGATAAGAATGTCCGAATCCAAAAGGAGGGAGGTAGTGCGCAGGTGCCTGCCACCTATTCCGCCGCTACAACCCAAAACCCGAAGCCGCATGGATGCCCTTGAGAAGAAAACAAACGATGGGCGCGCACGATACGCGTTACGGCCATCAGCGGAAAGGAACAAGTCGTCGCACCGCCTTGTTCCACTTCCGACCCGTATCAGCTCTTGAAGAAGAACTCCATCTTCACACCGGCCAGCTCAATAATGTCGTGATCGTTGAGCGGATGCGCTTGTGCGTCGAGCGCCTTGCCGTTTACCAGAGGAAACCGATCCCCCTCTACATGAGTGATGAAATAGCCCTGGGGCCGCTTGGTGATCACGGCCACTTGCGAACCGGTTTTTCCCAGTGTCGTGAGCGCCTTCGTCAGCTCCAACTCTCGCCCCAGTGCAGGTCCGGAGAGAATCTGAACCGCCGCGACCGGGCCTTTTCCGCCCGGTGTTAAAGCTTGCGCGGCAGGCGCAGGATTGGCCGCATGCGCCTGCGCGAGTGCGACGGGTTGAGATGTCGTTAATCGCAGCGTTTGCGATTCGGATAGCGGTCGTCCACTTGCAGTGCCCAAGGTCGGCATCGCTTGCGAAGCGCTCAAATTCATCGGCGGCATCAGCGGCGCTTCCTGTGCCGGAGCGGGCGCAGGGGCCGGCGCGTCGGGCCGCAACACCATCGTCTTTTCAAAATCATGCGGCGGTTTGGTCGCCCCGGCCGATTCATTGAGATATTTGAGTTTGTATTTTCCCAGTTCGACCACATCGTTGTGCTGCAAGAAATGTTTCTTGATCGTTTCACCGTTCACCATCGTGCCGTTGGTGCTTCCCAGATCTTCGAGGAAGGAATCGTTCAGGATGGTCACGATCACCGCGTGCTCGCCGCTCACGGCAAGATTGTCGATCTGAATATCGTTATGCGGTTTACGACCGATGGTCGTACGCTCCTTGTTCAGCGTAATTTCCTTGAGCACCAATCCATCCATGCTGAGTACAAGTTTGGCCATGATTGTCCTGTCTCTTCTTATCTTATCCAGCCGAACAAGCGGTCGAACCAACCGCGTTGCGTGGCATAGTCGCGCACGATGCGCACTAGAATCACCGAAATATTATCTCGACCGCCGTTGTCGTTGGCCATTTGCACAAGCTGTTGCGCAGCTAAACGCAAATTGGCGGACAGAGTCTGCACGGTCATGGCAATGTCCTCATCGCTGACCATGTCGTTCAAACCATCCGAACACAATAAATAAATATCGCCTGCGTGGGTATCGAAACTATGGATTTCCGGATCGGCCAACGGATCAATACCCAAGGCACGCGTTACGAGATTCTTGTTCTGTGAAAACTTCGCCTGCTCCGGCGTGATCATTCCACTATCGATTTGTTCTTGTAAAAGTGAATGATCGCGCGTGATCTGTTGCAGTTGCTCGCCACGAAGCCGGTACATGCGGGAATCGCCGATATGCGCGACGGTTACCTTGTTATTGTGAAACATCGCTGCTACGAGCGTGGTCCCCATTCCGGCGTACTGCGGCTGCGTCTGGGCTTCTTGAAAAATCTGGTTGTTCGCTTTCGCGATCTGTTCGGCAAGTAGCCGCTGCACGAGTGCCCCGTCCGGGTTGCTTTCGCCCTGCACTTCGGCTTCGATCGCGCGCTGCAATTCAGCGGCAATGACCGTGGTCGCTATACCACTTGCGACTTCTCCGGCGTTATAGCCGCCCATCCCATCGGCGAGAACAACAACGCCCCGCGCGGGATCCGCAGCAATGGAGTCCTCGTTATGCGAACGCACCATTCCCGCGTCCGTGCAGACAGCGACTTCAAGCGCTTGGCTTAAATCCATGACAGCGCCGCATTCAACGCTGATCGCTCGTGCGTCGATTCCATTACGGCCTTCGCACCGGTCTTCGTTTTGTTCTGATTCGCCACGACGCTTATCACGCGCTTCCTCTGTCTAAACATCGGCGGAGTTTAGAGCTTTATTTCTTGAGAAACAGCAGCATAGTGTGCATTCTTGCAGTTCGATATGAAATTAGTCAAATTTTAGGCAGGTGAGTGGAAAACAAAAAGCCCCGCCTCGGCGGGGCTTTTTGGGCGAAACAGGACGATTAACTACCCAGCACGGTGCCGACGGTGAGGCCAAGTGTGGAAGCCAATTCGTTGCCGGCGATTTTCTTGGTTTCTTCGCCCTTGGCTTTGAGGACTTCAATGCGGCCACCCTGGCAGGTGACGAAGAAGCTGTTGGCGCCGATTTCGGATACGGTGCCAACCTTGCCTTTGACGCCGCCAAAGGTACGGAATAGCTCTTTTTTACTGTCGAAAATGGAGATCTTCTTACCGTTTAATGTCGTCCACGCACCAGGCGCCGGATTGCACGCGCGGATCATGTTGTAGACCTGATCGACGTGGTTGGCGAAGTTGAGTTTCGACTCATTGACGCGCAGCCAGCCCTCGTAGGAAGCCTTGTTCTCGTCCTGCACCACTTCCTTGTGCTTTCCGGCAACCACCAAATCTGCGGCCTCCAGCATGGCTTTAACGCCCATCGGGAATAGATGATCGAAGTAGACGGAACCGATGGTGTCGTCTGGGCCAATCGCGCATTCTTTCTGCAGCACCACTGGGCCTTCGTCGAGGCCGTCCGTGGGACGGAAAATCGTCAGGCCGGTTTTGGTATCGCCCTTAGCGATGGGCCAGTTAATGGAGCTGGGGCCACGGTACAGGGGCAACAGCGAGGGGTGATATTGAATGGTGCCGTGCTTTGGAATATTGACGAATTCCTGCGGCGCAAATTGCAACACATAAGCCATGATGCCGATCTCGGCATTGGCAGCCTTCATTGCGGCCAGCGCTTCTGGACCGGTCAGGTTCGGGAACTGAAGAACGTTCAAGCCCTTCTCTTGGGCGGTGACACGGAGCGGATCGGGCTTGGCGCCCTCTTTCTCGGGTGCGCAGAAAACGGCGGCAACTTCATCGCCGCGTGCGAGGAAAGCAAGAAGGGTTTCCTTGCCGAAATCTTGTTGACCAATAATGACGATACGCATGGTTCTACCTTTCAGAAGAAAAAACGCCCTGCGTATTGCACACAGGGCGCTTGTTTATTGTTATTGGCGCTTAAGCGGCTTTCTTCGGCGGATTGGTGAAAGCCCCTGCGGCTTTCATCGACTCGATAGTGCCCGCATCGAATCCGCAGACTTCACGGAGGATCTCGTCGGTGTGCTGGCCTAGCGTTGGCGAGGGCTTATGCTCGACCGGCGAATCGGACAACTTGATCGGCATACCGACGTTGTAGAACTTGCCGCGATCGGGGTGATCGACTTCTACCCACATTTCGCGGACTTTGACGTGCTCGCCTTCGGCAAGATCTTTCGTCGATAGCACCGGACCGCAGGGCACATCTACTTTGTTCAGCACATCCATCAGTTCGAACTTCGTGTACTTCGACGCGAACTCATTTAGAAGCTTCCACATCTCGACCTGATTTTTGCGGCGCTCGCCAATCTTCGCGAACCGCGGGTCATTGGCAAGTGCGTCACCGCCGACAAGCTTGGCCAGATCCGGCCACACGGCTTCTTGAACCACGATGTAGAGATAGTCATTCAAGCCGCCGCCTTTGCACTTCAGCGCATTGCCGAGTTGGCCGCCGCCGGAATCGTTGCCGCCGCGCGGCACTTCCGTAAGACCTTCAGTCGGCAATGAAAACTCTTCAAGCGGGCCGACCTTCAGGCGCTGATGATCGCGGAATTTCACGCGGCACAGGTTCATAATGCCATCGACCATCGCCACTTCAACATACTGCCCTTTGTTGGAATGAGTACGTTGCATCAGCGCGCCTAAGATCCCGATCACCAGATGGAGCCCGGTGCCGGAGTCGCCAATTTGCGCGCCCGCAACCATAGGCGGGCCATCACGCATACCGGTAGTGCTCATGCCGCCGCCCATCGCCTGAGCCACATTTTCGTAAGCTTTAAAATCGGCATAAGGCCCGCTGGACCCAAAGCCCTTAATGGACGCGAGGATGGTGCGCGAGTTCAGGGATTGAATTTTTTCCCACGAGTAACCGAGACGATCCAGCACGCCGGGGCCGAAGTTCTCCATCACGACGTCGCACTTCTTGACCAATTCCTCGAAGACTTTCTTGCCGTCGTTGTTCTTCATATTCACGGTAATCGAACGCTTGTTGGCGTTCAGCATCGTGAAATACAGACTGTCCTTGCCTGGAATATCGCGTAATTGACTGCGCGTGATGTCGCCCGTAGGCGGTTCGAATTTAATGACATCGGCGCCCATCCAAGCGAGCAGTTGCGAGGCGGTTGGACCTGCCTGCACGTGCGTCATGTCAAGGATGCGGATACCGTCGAGTGCTTTTTTCATTGCCTTAAGTCCTCCAGAGGAATACTTGAAAGGGAAGCGCCCCGCGAGCGGGGCGCCTCTCTAGCGAGCGAAGCTCGGCTTATTTCTTTTTCGCGACAGCCGGATTCAGGCTGGTGATACGACCGCTTTCCGTACCGGCGGTTTCGTCGATGATCGCGTTGATGAGCGTCGGCTTGCCGGACTTGAGCGCATCTTCCATACCCTTGCGCAGTTCCGCAGTCGTCTTGGCGTAGATGCCAACGCCGCCGAACGCTTCCATCATCTTCTCGTAACGCGCATCTTTCACGAACACGGTCGGGGCCACGTCTGCGCCGCCACCCTGGTTCACGTCGGTGCCGCGATACACGCCGTTGTTGTTCAGCACGACCACGCACACAGGCAGCTTGTAGCGGCAAAGCGTCTCAACTTCCTGCGCGGCGAAGCCGAAGGCGCTGTCGCCGCAGACCGCGATGACTTTCTCGCCGGTTTCAACCGCCGCCGCAACGGCGAAGCCCATGCCGATACCCATCACGCCCCAGGTGCCGACGTCGATGCGCTTACGGGGTTTGTACATATCGACGATCGAGCGTGCGAAGTCCAGCGCGTTCGCGCCTTCATTCACAAACATTGCATCGGGGTTGGCCTTGACGAGATCGCGCACGACGTTCAGCGCACTGTGGAAATTCATCGGGCTCGGATCCTTGGCCAGCATTTCGGCCATCTTCGCCACGTTCTTGGTCTTGCGCTCGTTGATCGGGCCCAACCAGTCCTGTGAAGGCTTGGTCCAGCCGGCAGCGATGCCTTTGTTCAACTCCGTGAGAACCGATTTGATGTCACCCACCAGCGGCGCGTCGATACGCACGTTGCTGTCGGCTTCGGTCGGGGAGATGTCAATCTGGATAAATTTCTGACCGCCCCAATCCTTGTGCCCTTTGCCGCCCCAGGTCTTACCCTTGCCGTGCGAAAGAAGCCAGTTTAAACGCGCGCCAACGAGCACTACGACGTCGGCTTCGGGGAGCACAAAGGAGCGTGCCGCCCCTGCGAATTGCTCATGGTTGTCGGGCAGAATACCTTTAGCCATCGACATTGGCAGGTAGGGGATGCCGGATTTTTCGACAAAGGTTTTGACTTCGTCGTCGGCCCGCGCATACGCGGCGCCTTTGCCCAGAATGATCAGAGGCTTCTTCGCGCCCTTCAGCAGATCCAGCGCGCGTTTGACGGCCTCGGGACCGGGTATTTGCGCGGGGGCAGGATCAACGACTTTGATCAGCGATGCCTTGCCTTTGTCGGCCGGCATGGTTTGCGCAAACAGTTTTGCAGGCAGATCAAGATAAACACCGCCCGGACGACCGGAAACTGCAGCGCGGATGGCGCGAGCGATGCCTACACCGATGTCTTCAGCGTGCAGCACGCGGAAGGCGGCTTTACACAGTGGTTTGGCGATTGCCAGCTGATCCATCTCTTCGTAGTCGCCCTGTTGCAGATCGACGATCTCACGCTCGGAGGAACCGGAGATCAGAATCATGGGCCAGCAGTTCACCGTGGCGTTGGCCAAGGGCACGAGGCCGTTCAGGAAGCCCGGTGCGGACACGGTCAAGCAGATACCTGGCTTGCCGCTGATGAAGCCCGCGATCGACGCCGCATTACCGGCATTGGCCTCGTTGCGGAAGGAAATCATCCGGAAACCCTCGGCCTGTGCCATGCGGGTCAGATCGGTGATGGGAATGCCCGGAAGGCCGTAAAGGTTGGTGATGCCATTTAGCTTAAGGGCATCAAGGAGCAGATGGAAGCCATCGGTCTCTTCGACTTCACCGGCAACGGCGACTTGGGGTTCAACGGTACCCATGGAATTCTCCTGTTTGGGACTGAAA
>DATEOW010000195.1:0-5495 GCA_035273665.1 Burkholderiales bacterium
GATAGCACGCCCTGCGGCCCTACCGAGCCCGTAGGATAGGGGCAGGTCATGGCCAACACTCGCCGACGGTTCATGAGGTTGATGGCCCCCGTTATGCCGGGCAATTCGCCTAATACCTCGCGTACCCCCTCGACCAGTCCGTCAAAAGACGCGTCATCCGCTGTAAAGAAAAACGCCTCGATTCGCTCTGGGCGGCGGGCCAGTGCCAGGGTCATTTGCGTGACGATGCCGGCATTGCCCTGCGCAAAAAGACCATCCAGATAGGGACCAATAGACCATTTATAGGCTTTGTCGATTCGATCGCCGCCCATTTCGCTCAATGCCGAGCGATACAGACGTCCATTAGCTAACACCGCTTCCAAGCGCATGACCGCAGCGAAATGGTCGGCGGTCGGGGTAATACCGTAGCCGCGCTCGAGCGCATTTCCGAGCAGGCTGCAATGGGGACCGGCGCCTGTTACGGGCACCATAAAGGGTTGATGATGGTCAAGCAAATAACGGCTTAGTTGCCCTTGCGTGACGCCCGGCTCCACGCTGACCACACCGAGTGCAGGGTCGAAGTCCACGATACGGTTCATCTTGGAAAGATCGACGACAACGCAATGATCGCGGGTCGGTTGGGCGGTGCCATATCCCCAGTTATGACCAGTGCTGATCGGATAGAGCGGAATGCGATGCAGTCCTGCGACGCGGACTAAAGACACTACCTCTGCGACGCTTTGCGGAATCAGCGCGCCGGAGATCACTCGGCCGGGGCCGCCCGTACCGGGGCCATAACGCTCATTGGCCTGCGCTTCGCCAAGGACACGCTCCGGACCTAAGTCGCTCGCCCAGTCACGGAAAGCGGCGGAAAGAGAATCTAGCAAATGCGTCGGCCAGTGAAGATTGTCGAATGATTTTACATGGCTGTTTCAAAGCATCTCTCCAAAAAGCCTAACTAACTGTAAACATTGCGCTAAACAAGCTGGCCCACCCCTTGCTTTGATTAGCCCCGAGCAGGCATTTGTTCACAGAATTTATTAAAGGAGGTACCGATGAAAACAAATCTGAAGAAAGCGGTGCTGGCTGCATTGGCCGTCGGCGCGCTTGGATTTGGCGCCACGTCAGCCGTCGCTGCGCCAGTAGTCAATGAATGGGCTTATCAAGTCGAAACCGGGTTTAGCGGTTGGACGCCCGTAAGTGCTGCCCCTGGTGCAGTCACCGGCAGCAACCCTAACGCCGTGTTGACCGCACTGTCTGGCACCCCCATTTATACCAAACTGTCCTGGGGTGTCGATACGCCAGTAACGCCTGGAGTCCAGCAAAGTGCTTTGGGTGTAACGCCAACCGTCAACGGTACGGTGTTCACGAACGGCGCCTTCGAACCCGGCGCAACCTTGACTCACTTCAACTTCGATATTGCTGATCCCAATAACGTTTCCCTGGAAACCGCGACACTGGTGACGGCGCTGTTCTTAACCGCAATCGATCCGCCGATCGGCTCCCCTGATCCTCTGGGCCCGATCTTCTTTGACATCGGCTTCCTTGAAACCAAGAACGCCCCGATCAGCGGTACCTGCCAATTCGGCGGCGCGCCACCTTGCGACGACATTTTCGTGTTGCTGAATGCGGCCGATCTGATCACCTTCTTCGACTTCTCCGGTGAAACCTACAAAGTCACCTTGCAGCTCAGCGGTCTGGAAGAATTGACCGAAGAGCAGTGCGAAGCCGTAGGCGCATCTGCTGGTTGCCTGGGCTTGTTCACCGAGGAAAATCAAGAAAACGACTTCACCGCCGAATTCAAGATTGAACTCGTAGACACGCAAGTACCGGAACCCGGCACCTTGGCTCTGATTGGTTTGGCGCTCGCAGGTCTTGGTCTGCGTCGCAAAATGACAGCGTAATTGCCTTAGGTGGTACGAAAAGACGGCCCTTCCGGGCCGTTTTTTTTTGCACTTGTTTTTACATCACGGCCTCTGTGCGCCCGTTGTTTGCATGAGCACAACGCGCATGACCGGGAGCAATGCGATTGGGGTGTCGGGTTAAAGATTGTTAATTTGACCATCTTCGGGGGGAACGAAGTTCTTCTTCCCCTCTATAACCGCATGACTACTCGTACACTTAATGCTTCAGGTCTATGCAGTAAACTGCCCATCCGCGACTATCCTTCTGTTATTTTGCTGGTCGTCGGGACAATAGGGAATAAGGGAGAAATCAATGAGTCGTTCTTTGCGTGCGCCTTCAATTTTTGGCGCCTCCGCCAGCTTGGTTTTCGGCTTGGCTCTGATCTTGAGCGGTTGCGCCGGTCCCGGCAGCTATCCGCCTGCACCGACTACTGCTGCGACCCCCGATTACCGTTATGTCATCGGCGCGGGCGATAACGTCAATATCGTCGTCTGGCGCAATCCAGAACTTTCCATGTCGGTACCCGTACGGCCCGATGGCCGTATCAGTACGCCGCTTGTAGAGGATCTGCCTGCTTTGGGAAAAGATCCCACGACGCTTGCGCGGGACATCGAAAAAGCGCTCGGGACTTATATCCGCGAGCCCGTCGTTACCGTCATCGTCACCACTTTCTTCGGGCCATATAGCGAGCAGATTCGAGTGGTAGGCGAAGCTGCGCGGCCCCAAACGCTGCCTTATCGGCAAAACATGACAATGCTCGACGTGATGATCGCCACGGGCGGTCTTACCGATTTTGCGGACGGGAACAGCGCAGTGTTGTTGCGTACCTCGGAAGGCGGCAAACAATACACGGTCCGTCTGAAAGATTTGATCAAGCGCGGCGACGTGTCGGCGAATGTAGACGTCAAGCCCGGCGATGTTTTGATTATTCCGCAGAGCTGGTTCTAAGTGCGGGACTCACTCTTCCGTATTCGAGGTTGGAACTAAACAATGGATGATTTGCTTCAGCAGTTGATGGGTTATGCGCGGGGCATGTGGCGCCGCCGCTGGCCCGGCTTGGCCGTCGCATGGGCCGTCGCTATCGTCGGCGCGATCTTGCTGTTCCGCATGCCCGATAAATACGAAGCTTCCGCCCGCGTATACGTCGATACGGAATCGGTTCTCAAGCCTTTAATGTCGGGCCTCGCCGTTCAACCCGATGTGGATCAGCAAATCGCCATTCTGAGTCGGACATTGATCAGTCGTCCCAATGTGGAAAAACTGATCCGCATGACGGATTTGGATCTAGGCGTCACATCGACACGCGATAAAGAATCCTTGGTTGAGTCGCTGATGCAAACGCTGCAAGTCAAAGGCGGCGGAAGAGAAAATCTTTACACGATCTCTTATCGGCACACCAACCCCTCGGAAGCCAAAAGGGTAGTACAGGCCCTGCTCTCCATCTTTGTGGAATCCGGTATCGGCGATAAGCGCAATAGCAGTGACACCGCTCGCCGCTTCATTGATGAGCAGATCAAGGTATATGAAGCGAAGCTCGAAGAAGCAGAAAACCGCCTGAAGGATTTCAAACTGAAGTACATGGGTTTCTATGGGGGCGAGGGACGAGATTATTTCAGCCAACTGGCCCAACTCTCAGATCAGATTAGCGTGGCGCGACTGGAATTGCGCGCATCGCAACAAGCGCGCGACGCGCTCAAGCGTGAGCTCGCCGGTGAAGAGCCGATATATCTACCCGAAGGCGCTGACGCAACTCTGTCAGGGCCGTTACCCGAGATCGATGCGCGCATCGATACGCTCAAGCGACAGTTGGACGACATGATGCGGACCTACACGGACAAGCATCCGGATGTTGTGGGCACCAAGCGCGTGATCGAGTCCCTCGAAGAACAAAAGCGCAAAGACTTGACGGAAATCGCCTCGCGTAAAAAAGCCGATGGCACGCCGCAGCGGCCGGTAAACAATAATCCGGTATTTCAGCAGATCAAGATCCAGCTTGCCGAGACCGAAGCGAATGTCGCGGCGCTTGAGGGGCGCGCGAGCGAACTTCAAACGCGCTACGACCGGCTAAAGGCAACCGCGCAAATGCGCCCGCAGATCGAAGCAGAATTCACTCAGTTGAATCGAGATTACGACGTGCAGAAGCGCAACTACGAGGCGCTTGTTTCCCGTCGCGAATCCGCCGCGCTCGGTGGCGAAATGGATGCGGCTGCAGCCGTCGCGGACTTCCGCATCATCGACCCGCCGGCGGCTTCACCGAATCCGGTCGCGCCAAATCGGAGCTTACTCCTCCCGGCGGTGTTACTTATTGCACTTGGCGCCGGGCTCTTTGTGAGTTTCGTCATGAGCCAAGTGTTGCCGACGTTCCACGACGCGAGAGGTTTGCGAGAGGCGGTACAACGTCCGGTGCTCGGTACTGTGTCGATGCTGTCCACGCCGACCGTTGCACGCCAACGTCGGCGCAGCGTCCTGATGTTTGCCGGCGGCGTCGCAGGCTTGGTCGCTGTCTACGGCGTCGCGCTGTTGCTACTGACGATGTCTGCTCCACGCTTATAAGAGGGTGATCCGTGAGTCTTATCGAACAAGCGGCCAAGCGGCTGGAAGAACTAAAGAAGACCGGCGTGGAGGTTCCCGATTCGCTCGGTGACAAGGCGCCAGTTGAGTCTGCGGCCAAGACAACGATGTCTACTCCGGAACGGATCGCCGCAAAACTGAACGAAGCGGAAGGATCGGTGCTTAAAGCTTCGTCGCCTGCTTCGCGCGGTGCAATGGATACGCCATCAGTGGCGCCTGCCTTATCAAACGCCAGCAACAACGCGCGTGCGGGGAGGCAGATAACGATCGATGTCGCCCGCTTGGCGGCGATGGGATTCTTGACGCCCGACGCGCCTCATTCGGCTCTCGCAAATGAATACCGAGTGATTAAGCGCCCCTTGCTGGCCAACGCACAAGGCAAGTCGGCCGTACCGGTCAAGAACGGCAATTTGATTATGGTGAGTAGCGCCATGCCGGGCGAGGGCAAGAGTTTCAGCGCCTTAAACCTAGCGATGAGTATTGCAACCGAGCTGGACAGTACCGTCTTGCTGATCGATGCCGACGTGGCAAATCCGACGCTGTTGCGCATTCTGGGTTTGCCGCCCGCGAAGGGGCTGATGGATGTACTCACCGACCGCAGTCTGAATGTGGGCGATGTCATTATGCGGACCAACGTGGAAAAGCTTTCCATATTGCCCGCGGGTATGCCGCATCAGCGCGCGACGGAACTGCTCGCGAGCGATTCCATGACGAGAATGCTTTCTGAAATGGCAGCGCGCTATAGCGATCGGATTTTGATATTCGATTCGCCTCCCTTATTGCCCACGACCGAGTCCAGAGTATTGGCAACGCACATGGGCCAGATTGTCGTTGTGGTCGAGGCGGAGATCACGACGCACGGCAAGCTCAAACAGGCGCTGTCTCAATTGGAAACTTGTCCGGTTGTGATGACCATGCTGAACAAGGCGCCGCGTTCCGAGGTCGGCCAGTATTACGGATACTACGGTTACGCGCGGGCGACGCAGGCCTAAGGGCCTTGCTCCACACAATAACGAAACGAACGCTCGGGGTTCTGTTGC
>DATEOW010000196.1:0-2762 GCA_035273665.1 Burkholderiales bacterium
TTTCAGGCTGCGGTCAATCAGATCGATGTAACGCTTGGCTAGCGCCCGCCGACGCTCGGTGAATTCGTCCAAGCGATCGAGTTGGCCGATGCCGATTCGCGCGGCCACATCGGTGAGGTTCCACTTGTAGCCCAGCTCCGCGACGTCCATGACATCTTCGCCCGAACGCGTCACGCCTTGCAGCCGCAAAAGACGAGCGCGCTTTGCCGTGGCTTCATCGGGCACGACCAGTGCGCCGCCTTCGGTGGACGTGATGTTCTTGTTCGGGTGGAAACTGAAGGCGGTGAAGTCGCCGCTCGCGCCGATGCGCTGGCCGTCCCATTCGCTACCAATAGCCTGGGCGGCGTCTTCGATGACACGCAGGCCATGACGATCCGCAATCGCATGAAGTTTTTCTTGATCCACGGGGAGCCCGGCGAGATAAACCGGCATGATCGCTTTCGTCCCGGCGCGGATCGCTTTTTCCGCGAGCTTGAGATCGATGTTGCGCGTCTTCGGATCAACATCCACAAAGACCGGCCATGCGCCCACATTCACAATGACGTTACTGGTTGCCACCCAAGACAAAGGCGTGGTGATGACTTCATCGCCGACCCCGACATTCGCAAGGCGCAAGGCGAGTTCCAGCGCGGCAGTGCCCGAATTGAGCGCAATCACCGGGCGGCCTTCGCACATCTGGGAAAGGCGTTTTTCGAATTCCAATACTTGCGGACCGGAAGTGATCCAACCGGAGCGCAGCACATCGCCCACACCAGCGATAGTCGCTTCGTCGATGGAGGGCCGGGTGAAAGGCAGGAATTCCATTGGATGCGTGGTGTTAATTGACTGTGTTCTTAGAAGGTTTCACGGTACGCGTCGGCACAGTGCCGGCGCCGCCGGCTCCGATTGCCTTTGTCCTCGCTCGTACAGCTACGCGCACTCGCGATCTCCTCAGCCGCTTCTAGCGACAACGTAGACACCAACGATAATGATGCCGATGCCCAGCAACCGCATGGGCGTGACCGCTTCGCCGAAGAGGTAGTACGCGGCCACCGCATTGACGACATAGCCGATGGAAAGCATCGGATAGGCGATGCTGACCTCAACACGCGACAGCGCCATGATCCACACCACCACGCTGATTACGTAACAGACGAGTCCGCCGAGGATGTGCGGTTCGGTGGCGAGGCGCCAACCCATCGGTGCGGCGTTCGCCATGCTGAATTCGAATTGCCCGACGGCATTCGTACCCGCTTTGAGCAGCAATTGAGCTGCTGCGTTAAGCAGGACGCCGAGCAGGACGAGGCTGAAACTAAGGAGTGTCATTATTTGGGGCGGATGATACGCGGTTCAATGTAGATGTCATGCCGGCGGAGGCGGGCAACCAGCGGGACTTGAATTCCCGCTTTTGCGGGAATGACTCATGCGATCAATACGGCGGCGGCCACCCGGCGGCCTTCAGCCACCAGCACGTTGTAGGTCCGGCACAGGGCGGGCACGTCCATGATTTCGTAGCCGACGCGCGCTTCAATCAGCGGACGCAGGAGTTCCGGCTTGGGAAAGCGCAACTTCGCGCCGGTGCCCACGAGCACCAGCTCCGGTTTTGTCGCCAGCAAGGGGGCAAAATCGTTTGCGGCCAAGGCCTCGAAGCTCGCCGGCGCCCAGTCCGCAATCACCTCGTCGGGCAGCACGATCAAGCTCTTCTCATAGCGCTGGTTCTTCACCTCCACGTAGCCGTTGCCGTGGCTGGTGAAAAGATTCGCCGAAGTGGGGGTCATGTGCAGCTTCATGAGGGCGCGATTATACGTTTTCTCTCTAAAAACATGCCCTTTTTGCTAAGATTGCTTCCTTTTGTGCAGCGCCCCTAATGCTCAAACCCGTCCCGAAGTCTGCCAAGCTCGCCAACGTCCTGTACGACATTCGCGGCCCCGTCATGGCCCGCGCCAAGCAGATGGAGGAAGAGGGTCAGCGCATCATCAAACTCAACATCGGCAACCTCGCGCCTTTCGGCTTCGACGCGCCCGATGAAGTGCGCCACGATGTGATCGTCAATCTCTCGAATGCCTCGGGCTACACCGATTCCAAAGGGCTGTTTGCCGCGCGCAAAGCCATCATGCAATACAGCCAGGAGAAGAAGCTTCCCGGCGTGCAGCTTGACGACATCATCATCGGTAACGGCGTTTCCGAACTCATCGTCATGTCCATGCAGGGGCTGCTGGAAAACGGCGACGAAGTGCTGGTGCCCGCGCCCGATTACCCCCTGTGGACGGCTGCGGTCAGCCTCGCCGGCGGCAAGGCGCGTCACTACCTTTGCGATGAAGGCGCGGGCTGGCTGCCCGATCTCAAAGATCTCAAATCGAAGATCACGCCGAAGACGCGCGCGTTAGTCATCATCAATCCGAACAACCCCACCGGCGCCGTCTATCCGGTGGACATGCTCAAAGACCTCGTGGACGTCGCGCGTGAGCATCAGCTCATTCTTTTTGCCGACGAGGTCTACGACAAAACCCTTTACGACGGCGAGCAGCACACCTCGATCGCCTCGCTGGCGCCCGATCTGCTTTGCATCACGCTCAACGGCCTGTCAAAGAATTATCGTGCTTGCGGCTATCGCACCGGCTGGATGGTCATATCCGGCGAGAAATCGCATGCGGGCGATTACATCGAGGGCATCAACCTGCTGGCCTCCATGCGCTTGTGCGCCAATGTGCCGGGGCAATACGCGATTCAGACGGCGCTCGGCGGGTATCAAAGCATTTACGATCTCGTTGCGCCCAACGGCC
>DATEOW010000197.1:0-9087 GCA_035273665.1 Burkholderiales bacterium
CAGTGTTGTCATGATCGGCGGCGGCGGCAACGATTCTCTGAGTGCGTACGACATCGAATTCGGTGGCAGCTTGACGGGAGGCACCGGTGACGACTTCTATTCCGTCGACGACTCTGTCTCGATCATCGAACTGGCCGGAGAGGGTCGCGATACGGTTGAGACCTACAACGAGTCCTATACCATGGGAGAGAATATCGAGGACGTCATCTTCAATGCCCACTACGAGAACGGCGCCACCATCACCGGCAATGAGCTCGACAACGTGATGACGATCTACGGCAACGCCGATACACAGGTATACGGTGCGGGGGGCAACGACTACATCCAATTGCACCAAAACTGGAGCGCGGAGAGCGGCGACTTCGCCAACGGCGGCGAGGGCAATGACACGCTGATCGGCTCCGGCTCCGGCGGCCTACTGCAAGGCGGCGGTGGAGACGATGTGCTGGATGGTCGGTGGGGCAACATCAACCTCGAAGGCGGTGCCGGTAACGACACCTTCCGCTTGGACAACAACCAATATGAATATCCGGAGTACTACGGCGGGGTCGTGATCAGTGATTTCAACGACTGGAATGACCACATCCAGCTCAACGACTTCACGCGGCTGGGCGGCGAAGGCGTCCTCGGCTCTCGTTATTTCCATTCGGGTGCAGGTGAGACAGCGGTCGCGCAGGATGAAAGCGACCGCATCATTTTCGACACCAGCAGCGGTGCGCTGTATTACGACGCCGACGGTAACGGTGCTGGCGCGCAGGTGCTTGTCGCCACCATCAATGTCGAAAACGGAAATCTCAACCACACGGACTTCATTGTGAGTTGAAGGCGGTGTCCTACAAAAAAGGGCCTTCGGGCCCTTTTTTGTTTTCTGCTTCCAGATATATCGGAATTTTGCCGCTTATTCATAGCTTGCCACGACCGTCGGAGTATTAAGCTCCACGGTCTATGGCTACTAAAAGCACTTCGAACCTCAAAAAAGCCGGGCAGATCGGCCGCTTCACCATTACACGTGAGCTCGGCAAAGGCGCGCAGGGGACGGTCTATCTCGCACAGGACACGCGTTTGGACCGACCTGTCGCGTTGAAATCCTTGCATATCGGTGCGGAAGCGGGTGAAACACATGCGCGTAGCATCCAGGTCTTGCTCGACGAAGCGCGGATCGTCAGCCGGCTTCAGCACCCCAATATCGTCACGCTTTACGACGCCGTCGAAGAAAACGGCGTTCCTCATTTAGTTTTCGAATACGTGGAAGGTCGAACCCTTTCGCAAACGCTGCGGGACAAGGGCGCGATGTCCGCCGCGCAGGCAGTCCGCATTCTGATCGACGTCCTCCGCGGGATTGCTTCTGCGCATGCACAGCAAATCGTTCATCGGGATTTAAAACCGGCGAACATCATGTTGACGACGGGCGGCACGGTGCGCGTCATGGATTTCGGCATCGCACGCCGTTTACAAGGGGCGGCGGAAGGTAGCGATGCGCATCTTATCGGTACGCCCGGATACATGGCGCCGGAATACATTCTCGGTCAGGCCTATACCGCGCGCTGCGATCTATTCTCGCTCGGCATGATCCTCTACGAATTGGTCGTTGGCGCCCCAGCGGTGCAAGACCCCGACTATAAGAAAGTGTTGACGCGGATCTCGGCCGGGACTTTCCTGCGGCCTTCGCTGCGCAACGCGGCGGTTGATGAGCGTTTAGATGGCATCATCATGCAAGCGGTTGCCATCGATCCCGCCCAGCGCTATGCGAGCGCGGCGCAAATGAGCGCGGCGCTCCAAGATTATCTTGACCCCGTGTCCGCAAAACCCGATATCGAAAAGGCCGCGAAGGGAAAACAGGCCACGCTGGATTTTCTTCTGCGGCGTATGCGTCATGGCAGCGATTTTCCCGCGCTTTCATCCACCATCAGCTCGGTCAATGAAGCGCTCTCGTCCGAGAACGAACGCGCGAGTGTTCTATGCAATACGATTCTCAAAGATTTCGCGCTTACCAACAAACTGTTGAAGCTGGTCAACGCCGTCCATTTCACGCAATTCGGCGGTCATGTGAGCACCATCTCGCGTGCTGTGTCCATCCTAGGCTATGACGGTGTACGCAACGTCGCTTTGTCGCTCGTGCTGCTCGAACACTTGCAGAACAAAGCGCAGGCAGCCTCGCTCAAAGACGAGGTCGTGCAAACCTTCTTCTGCGGCATCATGGCGCGGCAGATGGTGCAGAAGCTTGGCGTGCGCGATGGCGAGCATGCCTTTATCTGCTCGATGTTTCATCGGCTGGGAAAGCTGCTCGCTATCTTTTACTTGCATGAAGAAGCTCAGGCGGTGGAGCGTTTGCGTGAAGCGCGCGGTCTTGATGAAACGCGGGCATCGACTGAGGTGCTTGGCATCTCCTTCGAAGAACTCGGCATTGGCGTAGCGCGCGAATGGAAGTTCCCGGACGTCATCGTCGACAGCATGCGGCATATTCATGAGCCCTTGCGCAATCGGCAAGCCTTCGATCACGATCCGTTGCGCGCGCTCGCAGCGCTCTCCAATGATCTATGCGAGGTCGTTGCGCACGTCGTCGAGGCGGATCGCCCCGCTGAACTGCGCAATCTCGCAAGCAAGTATCCGGGACTCAATCTGGACGAGACTGCGCTGCAAAAACTCATCGCCGAGTCGACGGTGGAAGTGGCGAAGGACTCGATGCAAATCGGCATCGGCGGCGATAAAAGCCGCTTTCTGGCCAATGCCAAAGAAGCGAGCGGACAACATCTTCCGGATGAAGAGGAACTCGCCCCGAGCGACGAGCCCGATACGATGGACACAATTGTCCTGGGCAATACGCTGGCCGAAGACGCTAGTACCGCTACCCATGGAAGCATTGGCGAGACGCCGGCGCGGCCTACGCCGGAGCAACGACGTGGTCTGCTTGCGGCAGGCGTACAAGACATTACCAATGCGTTGGTCGGCGATTTCGAATTGAACGATGTGTTACGCATCATCCTCGAAACGATGTACCGCGCCATCGGCTTCACGCGTGTTTTGCTTCTCGTGCGCGACCCGCGTAGCAACGGCCTGCGCGCGCGGTTCGGCTTCGGAACGCATGCCGACGAGATCGTGCAAAAGGGCTTCAACGTGCCTTTGAACGGTCCAAGGGACATCTTCTTTGCCTCGATCAGTCAGGGAGCCGATCTGTGCATTGAAGACATCGACGTGGAAAAAATCCGCTCACACGTCCCACAATGGTTCCGCGAGCTGATTCAGACCCGCGGGCTGGTCTTATTTCCAATCCTGGTCAACCACCGCCCAGTCGCGTTAATCTACGCGGATACCGATACGGCTGGCGCCCTGCAATTCTCCGCAGAGGAGTTAAACCTCCTCAAAACCTTGCGGAATCAGGCTGTGCTGGCGATCAAGCAAAAAAGTTGACGGCGATGTAAGGCCGTCGCGCGGATGGGGGACGGAGAAGCATGAGTCGTACGGGCATTGCCGCAGTCTTGTTCGCCGATGTCGAGGGCAGCACGGCTTTATATGAGAAGTTGGGCGACGCGCAGGCTTTATCGCGCATCGGGCCCTGCCTCGCACGGATGAAAGCCATTGCGGTCGGAGGGCAGGGGCGTGTCGTCAAGACGATCGGCGATGGACTGATGTGCTGTTTTCCAACCGCCGCCGATGCGTTACGCGCTGCAGTCGATATGCAAATCGCCCAGACCGACCGCGATGATGGCCTTGCTTTGCGTTTGGGTTTTCACGCGGGGGAAGTGATTCAGCGCGATGGCGACGTGTTTGGCGATACCGTCAATGTTGCCGCGCGCATCACAGAAATGGCCAAGGGCGAGCACATATTGACTACCGGCCTCACCGTCGCGATGTTGCCGGAGTACCTCAAGCATGGACTTCGCCGCGTGGGCGAAGTCGATGTGCGCGGCAAAGAACATCCACTCGAATCCTTCGAGGTGATTTGGCGCTGGAGCGAAGACCTCACCATTATGGAAGTTCCGGGTGAGGGCGGTACGACTCCGGAGATCGTATTGTCATTGTCTTATCGGGAAAACCATTTTTCACTCGGCGCCGCGGATCGGGAATTCACGCTTGGACGCGAAGCGGGATGCGATCTGGTTATTCCGCAGCCGCGCGCCTCTCGCCTGCACGGGCGCATTGAATATCGCGGCGGGGTGTTTGTCTTGCTCGATCTTTCTGCGAACGGTACATTCGTTCACTTCGACGGTGATCGAGAGTTCGTTTTACGCCGTTCCTTCGTGCCGCTCCGCGGTAGCGGGCGGATTGGGCTCGGGGCTTCCACAAGCGGTCTCGGCGCGGCGGATGCTTTGCATTTCCGCTGCGAATGAAATCACCGGTTCAAGCGTTGTTTCGCTAGCCGCGTGATCGAACGCTTATTTCCAGCGGCGGCACGCCCGTTGCGAGAGCCCTTGGCCCGGCGCGAGATACGCCCTCCACAAGCGAAAGCATGACCGACACTTACTTCCTGCCCGATTGGCCGCTGCTCGGCAATCCCATGATGTGGGTGGGTCTGCTTCTCGTGATGGGTTTACTCGGCGGCGAACTGACGCAGCGGGTTTTGCGATTGCCGCGTGTGACAGGCTATGCGGCAGTCGGCATCCTGCTTGGTGCAGGGGGGTTGGGCCTGGTGGGTGAAGCGGTGCTCCGCGATTTGCAGGTTTTCGTCGATATCTCCATCGGCCTCATCTTGTTCGAATTGGGTTTGCGTCTTGATTTACGCTGGTTGCGACGCACGCCCGCGCTCGTATTGATGGGTATTGCCGAAGCAGTCTGCGGTGCGCTGCTGGTGTTTTTCACGCTTCACTATTTTTTTGATTTTGACGCTTTGCCCGCAGCCTTAGCGGGTGCCATCGCGGCCTCCACTTCACCGGCGGTTCTCATGCGTGTCGCCGCAGATTTACGCGCTGAAGGTCAGGTGACGGAGCGGGCGCTGATTCTTGTTGCGATCAATAGCGTTCTCGCGTTCCTTGCTTTGACTGTCATCGTGCCCTGGGCACATCTGGAATATGAAGGCAGCGCATGGCTCGTGCTCGTTCATCCGCTTTATTTGTTCGGCGTGTCCATCAGTTTGGCTTGGATCGCTGCGCTGCTGACTTTGCGCGCCGTCGCCTTGGTCGGCAAAAATCGTGAACGCCAGTTCGTGGTTGCCATCGGGATGGTCGTGCTGACGGTCGGCGTGGCTGTTCTGCTCAAAGCGTCCGTCTTGCTCGCGCTTCTGGGCTTCGGCGCGATGGTTCGAAACTTCGATCGCAACCATGACTTTATCGCCTTGGAGTCCGGGCGTGCGGGGCAATTATTCTATGTGATCTTATTTGTCGTCACCGGCGCCAGCCTCAATCTCGGGCTACTCGCCTCCGTAGGTGCGGCAGCGGTCGCCTTCGTAGTTGTCCGCTTTGTGGGAAAAAGCATCGGGGTGCTCGCCATGTCGCCGCTGGTTGGCGTTTCCTTGCGGCAGGCGAGCCTGCTGTCGCTGGCCCTCGCGCCGATGTCAGGGCTGGCGGTTGTCATGGTGTATCAGACCTCCGCACTGTTCCCTCAATTGCATGACAGCGTCGCCCCCGTCGTGTTGGCCGCCGTCGTCATTCTGGAATTGTTCGGGCCCATTGCCGCACAATTCGCCTTGCGCCGCGCCGGCGAAGCGGCCGAGGAGAGTCAATAGATGCTGGATTTCAAAACGTCCAAGGCGCTTAGCCTGGGTGTCGAACTGGAACTGCAACTGGTCAATACGCGCGACTACAATTTGACGCGCGGGGCCTCCGATTTATTGCAAGCGGTGAAGAAGAAACAGTATCCGGGCGAAGTCAAACCGGAGATCACCGAAAGCATGATCGAAATCAGCACCGGCATTTGCAGCACGCATGCGGAAGTGTTGGATCAACTGCACACGCTGCGCGCCGTATTGAGCGACGCGGCGGAGCAACTGAACCTCGGCATCGCCGGTGGCGGGACGCATCCCTTTCAAAACTGGAGCGAGCGCCGGATCTACGATGCGCCGCGCTACACTCATCTGTCCGAACTCTACGGCTATCTGGCGAAGCAGTTCACGGTTTTCGGCCAGCATATTCATATCGGGATGCCGAGCGGCGACGAAGCGATGCGGATGACGCTGTTGATCTCTCGCTATGTCCCGCATTTCATCGCACTTTCGGCATCGTCGCCTTACTCGCACGGCGCCGATACTTCTTTCGATTCTTCGCGGCTTAACGTCGTCAACGCATTTCCGCTTTCCGGCTATACGCCCTTCATGCGCAACTGGTCGGCTTTCCAGGAATATTTTTCCAACATGGCCGGCTACGGCATTGTGGAAAGCATGAAGGATTTTTACTGGGACATACGGCCCAAGCCCGAGTACGGCACGATCGAACTGCGCATTAGTGACACGCCCCTCACGGTAGAACATGCTGCCGATCTCGCGGCCTATGCCCAAGCACTCGCCGCATACTTGATGGAAAGACGAGATTTGCAGCCGCAACAAAAATTGGAGTTGGTCTACAACTACAATCGGTTCCACGCCTGCCGTTTCGGTTTGGATGCCGGGATCATCGATCCGGTCACGCAAGACCAGCGTCCTTTGGCGAGCGAATTGGCTGAAACGCTCGACACAGTGCTCCCCTACGCTCGTGCGCTGGGCGCCGAAGAAGCCATTCAGCGATTACGACAATTCACCGCTGCCCGCAGCAACCATGCACGGGTTTTGCGTGAAATTTTCGACAAAAAAGGCTCCTTGGCGGACGTTGTGCGCGAGTCGGCGGCGATGTGGATGGCCGCACCGCCGAAATAGCCGCTTTTCCCCTCATATTCCGTTGGTAAAAAGGCGCTTCCTCGCCTTAAGGTATCAGTCTCGGGAAGGTGTTTGAGACGGATGCTCAGTTCATTTAAAGGTCGAGTCGCGCTGGCGGCCGCTATTTTGGCGGCGGTCGGGACTATGGTCGTCGTCACTTTGCAGTCGCATTTGTCCGAAAACGGCATGACGGAAGCGGTGATCGCTCAACAGCAATCCTTGAGCGAACGCGTTGCGACCGATGCGAACGGCATGTTGCTTTTGGCGCAAGCGTCGATGAGCGAATTGGCCTCCGCAGTACCCGAAGACGCGCACGGCGATCCCCAAGCGTTGCAGCGTTATCTTTCCAACAAGGTTGGTATCCGTCCCCTGTTCCAAGCCATTCAAGTTTTCGACTTGAAAGGGCATTGGGTGGCCTCCATGCCGCCCTTGCGCGCCACGACACGCAATACCTCGGTGGCTGATCGAGAATGGTTTCGTCAATCGCTCGAGGGTGGGGGCAGGAAAGTCATCTCCAAACCCTTGATGAGCCGGCTGAGCGGCCGACCCATCGTTGTGATGACGGCGCCGATCTTCGACGAATACGGCGTGTTGAAAGCACTACTCGTTTCCACGCTCGATCTCACTTCTGAAATCATGCTGGGCTCGATCGCCGAAGCGCGCATCGGCAAAAACGGCTATTTCATCCTCCTGGCGCGCGACGGCAGCATCATCATGCATCATGACCGCCGGTTCGTGACGAAGAACGTGGAGCAATTAGGCAAGGCCGCGCAGACCATTGCGGCCGGGCTAGCACAACCGCAGCTAAGCGCGCTCGAGGCGGAGGATCAGTTCGGTGTGCGTAGCCTGTTTACTTTTGCGAAGGTGCCCACGGCGGATTGGGTACTGGTGGGTGTCCAACCTTATGGTGAAGCGCTTGCCGCTTTGAACCGGCTTTGGAAACAGATGCTGATCGCCGGCATCTTGCTTTCGCTTTTACTGATCCCCTTTATCTGGGCGCTCGTCTCGAGAATGTTGCAGCCGTTGGATGCGTTGCGGCGCGATATCGCGAGGCTGCGCGACGGCGAGCCGATCGGCACGACGCAATTGCTCGACGGCCATGGCGCACTCGAACTGCGCGAGGTCCGCAATGAGTTCGGCCTCATGGCGCAGGCGCGCCGCGCAGCGGAGGTCGCCTTACAGCGCGAAAAAGAGATGATGGAAGTGACGCTGCACTCCATCGGTGACGCGGTCATTGTCACCGACGCGGAGACGCGCATTCGTTCCATGAATGCCGTAGCCGAAAGCATCACCGGTTGGCAGCGCGAAGAGGCTGCTGGCCGCTATTTCTCTGACGTCTTCTGCGTCTCGCACGAAGAAACCGGTATGCGCGGCGAGGACGTCGCAAAGCGTGCGATCCAGGAAAAAAGCATTGCAACGCTTCCGGCCGATACCGTTCTGCGAGCGAAGAATGGGCGCGAGGTGCCGGTGGAGGACTCCGCTGCACCGATTCTGGACGATGAAGGCAAAGTGCATGGGGCCGTTGTCGTATTTCGCGACGTTGGGGTTCAACGCGCCGCCGCCCGAGAAATCAGCTGGCGGGCAACGCATGACGCGCTCACACGCCTCCCCAATCGTGGTGCCTTTGAAACCGCTTTGGAAACCGCGGTCACCGCCATGGGCGAGGACTCGATGCACGCGGTACTGATGCTCGATCTCGACCAGTTCAAAATCGTCAATGACACTTGCGGCCATGCGGCAGGCGACGAACTGCTCAAACGACTGGCTGCGCTCTTTCAATCGCGCATTCGCAAATCCGACTTGGTCGCCCGCCTCGGTGGCGACGAGTTTGCCGTGTTGATGTATCACTGCCCGGCGGATAAATCGATGCGGCTTGCCGAGGAGTTGCGTCGTTCCATCGCGGAGATGCGTTTCACTTGGGAGGAGAACGTTTTTCGTGTTGGCGCGAGTATCGGCCTCGTCGCCGTCGAGCATTCCTATAAGTCGGCGGTAGACGTACAGAAGGCCGCGGACATGGCTTGCTATATGGCCAAGCGCAGCGGGCGCAATCGTATCTGTGTGCACTCGCGCGACGATCATCAGCTGGAATTGATGCGTCATGAAATGCAGGCGGTTTCGCGTATTCAACAAGCGATCGACGAAAATCGGTTACGCGTATTCGCCCAGCACATCATCCCGGTGATGAAGCAAAACGAAACCGGCGAGCATCTGGAAGTATTGGTGCGTATGGTGGACGACGAAGGCCATCTGATTCCGCCTGGCGCATTCCTTCCCGCGGCCGAACGTTACGGATTGATGGACGAATT
>DATEOW010000198.1:0-2183 GCA_035273665.1 Burkholderiales bacterium
ATGTTCGAGTTCATTCCCAGCAAGCGCATCGCAAGAAAAGCGATCAGTACGCCGACCGGCAACATGACAATGGCGACCAGCGCCGAACGGACGTGCAGCAGGAACACAATGCAGACGAGCGCGACGATGACGCTTTCTTCAAGTAGTGTCGTTTTAAGGGTATCGATTGCTCGATGAATCAGCTCCGACCGATCGTAGACCGCCTCGATCCGTACGCCCTCCGGCAGACCGCCGGATATTTCCGCAATTTTCTGTTTAATGTTGTGAATGACTTCCAGCGCGTTATAGCCGTAGCGCGACATTGCGATGCCGGACACGACCTCGCCTTCCCCATTCAACTCACTCAGGCCCCGGCGTTCATCCGGTACCAATTCGACCCGCGCAATGTCGCGGATAGTGACGGGTGTGCCATTTGCGCTTTTCACAACAAGCTTTTCGATGTCGGCTATGCCGCGCAGATAACCCTTGCCGCGGACCATGTATTCGGTCTCCGCCATTTCGATGACGCGGCCGCCTACGTCGCGATTAGATTCGCGGATCACTTGGCTCACTGTGCTTAAGGGAATTCCGTATGCGCGCAAGCGCACCGGGTCCACGGTCACTTGATAGGTCTGCACGAAACCGCCCAATGAAGCAACCTCGGCGACGCCCTGGGCTTTGGCGAGCTGGTACCGGAGATACCAGTCTTGTATCGTGCGAAGTTCCGCCAGCGACTTTTGTTCACCGAGCACCGCATATTGGTACACCCAGCCGACACCCGTCGCATCGGGCCCGAGCTGCGGCGTCACGTCCTTGGGTAATCGGCCGGCGGCGAAGTTGAGGTACTCCAAGACGCGCGACCTCGCCCAGTAGATATCGGTGTCGTCTTCGAAGATGACATACACGAAGGACGCGCCGAAAAAGGAAAAGCCGCGCACGACCTTGGATTTCGGCACCGACAGCATCGCGCTCGTGAGCGGATAAGTAACCTGGTCTTCCACGACCTGCGGCGCTTGGCCGGGATATTCGGTGTAGACGATTACCTGCACGTCGGAGAGATCGGGAAGCGCATCGAGCGGCGTGCTCATTACCGCCCACGATCCGGCCAACACGACGAACAGCGTGGCAAGCACGACGAGAAAGCGATTCCTTGCGGACCAGTCGATGATTTTCGCGAGCACGATCAGTGCCCCCCGTGCGCGTTGAGGGGTTGAGTCGGTGTCTTCGGGGTGATCCGCGTAATCACCCATTCGCCCTGTCCGCGTTGGACGAATTCGAAGTTGACGACCTGTCCCGGCTTGAGCCCTTGAAGTAGCGCGGTATTCGCGACCTCGAAAGGCATCGTCATCGCAGGCCACTTGAGCGTCTCAATCGGCCCATGATCCAGAGTTATCGACTTTGCCGGAAGATCAATCTCTTCGATCCGTCCCTCTCCACGATGGGAGACCGCTTGAGCGGGTGGTTCGGTTTGCTTGGGAGCTTGGGCGGCATCGTGGCTTGCGTGGCCAAAACCGCCGATCGCCGCCTTGAGATTACTTTCCGCGTCGATCAAGAAATTGGCCGCTACAACCACCAGCTCGCCGTCCCGAAGACCTGCACGGATTTCAGCGAATTGCGAGGTGCGGGCGCCGAGTTTCACTTCTCGCGGCTCGAAGCGGCCTTCTCCAAGATCGACAAGGACGACGGTGCGCGTGCCGCTATCAATGACTGCGCTTGAAGGAACAGTTAACGAGGGTTTGTTGCCGCCCGAGGCTATTTCCACTTGCGCGAACATGCCCGGCTTAAGCGCCCCATCGGAATTCGATAGTTCAATTCGCACCGCCACCGTACGCGACTCAGGCGTCAGCGTCGGGTACACGTAAGACATGGTCCCTTCGAACCGCCTTCCCGGATACGCTCCAAGCGTCACTTGCGCCTTGGCACCGGCCTTAAGAGCGCCGATCTCTTGCTCAAAGATATCGGCGATGACCCATACCGAGGAAAGATCGACGATCTGATAAAGCATCTCCCCGGGTTCGAATCGCATGCCTTGCACCGCTTTCTTCTCTGTGACAATGCCCGAAACGGGAGACCTAAACGTAAGCGTCCTTCGAGTCTCTCCCGAGCGTGCGAGCGCCTGAATCTGCGCGTCGGAGATGTCCCAGTTCCTAAGGCGCGAAAGACTGGAATGCGCAAGATCGCGCATGCTGCGCTGGGCCTCTTCG
>DATEOW010000199.1:0-8377 GCA_035273665.1 Burkholderiales bacterium
AAGGGGAAGAGCATGCTCTCCTTGAATACGTCGTGCGCAAGGTGTCCGAGGTACAACGCGGCGCCCAACCCACCGAACACGACGAACACACGGCGCGATAGCGCGGCCCCAATCGCGATCATTCCAAGATTAATACACAAGTAAAAGAATTTATTGAGTTCGCTGCCCGAGTCCATCATGGTCAGACCACCCCAGAAGGCGATGATCCCAAATAGATAAAGCCAAAAGACAAAATCTTTCTTCCCCCGGGATCGCATATCCACAATGAAGGCCATGCCGATCATCACGATGCCAACACAGACTGACACCACTTTGCGCATATGCCAGTCGTGATCCTCGGCGCCGAGCAGGAAAGGGGTAAGGTCCATGCTCATGTACCACAACGTGACGGCGATCGGCATCACCGCGAAGGGCAAGCGATAGCGCCATAACACCGCGACTCCGACAGCCAGCGTTGCCAATTCCATGAGGATCCAGCGCCAGTCGATATAGAGGTGATAGTCACGGTACGGCCGATCGTCCGCCCAATAGCCGAGCGCCGCTTGCAAGCCATACACCGCGAGCGGTACCAGTGCGACGGCAAAGGCCGCCATGATTCCGGCCGGAATCGCATATTTCCGGCGCAGAAAATAATCGGTTAGCCACAGCCCTGCGGCAGAGTATCCCAAGGCAATGACAAACAAACCCCAGCCGCCGAAGCGCTCCCAGCCGAGCGTCATGAACAGCGTCATGGCACCGATCGCGATGAAGCCGCCGAAATAATAGAGAATATGCGTGGCGCGAAAACTGGGCTGATCTTGCGTTGCTTCATTCAGAAAATCCCACAGGCCTTCGGCTTGTTCCGCCGTGATGAGACCGCGCGCACTGGCGGCGTCGAGCAGACTGCGATTGAGTTGCATGATTTCCCTCCCCGGAAAAAAACGAACTACGGCCTTAGGTCCGTTAGCGGCTGCCCTACTGCGCCGGCGTAAAAAACGATCAGTTTCACCGGCCGATCGCCCACCGCTCGACCGTTATGCGCGGTGCCGACGACCTCCGCAATCGAGTCCCCCGCTTGCAGCTGTTTCAGGCGACCATCCTTGAGCGCGACGGACAGCGTTCCCTCCAGCACGAGACCGAAGGATGGCACGGGATGACTATGCCAACCGGTCTCGCCACCTGCCGCGATGTCGATGATCAAGCCCGTCACTTCCGCTTGACCGGAAGGATAAACGATCGGCGCACCTTCCCAAGTGGTCGTCGTCTTGAGTAGCGGCGTCACCGTTATGGCGGCGGTTGTTTCGAACCCAAATGCAGGAAACGATAAGGACGCGACTAAGAAAATGATCCGATAGCGCTTCATTCTATTTCTCCCTGTTCGATCGCTTCGTCGAGGCTCTTTATTTGCGCGATGATCTTCACCAGTTTTCGTCCGCTGGTTGTGAGAATGTATTCGGTGCGCGGCGGCGATTCCGCATACACGATCTTCTCCAATAGACCGTATTGCGACAACTTGCGTAAACGCTCGCTCAATACCTTTGTGGAAATGCCTTCAATCGAACGTTCGAGCGCGCCGGGACGGTTAATACCCCCACCGACCGCCTGCAGTACGGAGACCGACCATTTGCAGCCGATCACATCCTCGAGTTTGTGATAGGCGCCGCGTTCGAGCGGTTGATTATTTTTTTTCCCCATGAACGCTAAGTTACCCCATTCGGTGACCGGGTACCAAAAAGTGCCCGCTGTTCAAGTGCAGTGAGGCGCTTTAGAGTTTCTCCGTACTTGCAGTCGATTGCAAGCAACCATTGAAGGAGAAGTTCATGGCTAACAAAGCTGTTTTTTATCACGCGGGATGCGCTGTTTGTGTGGAAGCCGAACAAGCGCTTGCCGATGCTATCGACCCGTTAAAACACGATGTTGAGGTCGTGCATCTCGGTCAAAACAAAGCTCGCTTGAAGGAAGCCGAATCTGCGGGAGTGAAATCGGTGCCCGCCTTGGTGATGGATGGCGGCGTCTTCCATATTAACTTCGGCGCGACGCTTAGCGATTTGCGCTAAGGCAAAGGGAAGCGCGCGAGCGCTTCCCCGTTATCAGTGATGGCTGTGATCGTGCCCGCAAGTCGGATCGCCGCATGACCCCAATTCGTCGGCATCAAGCGCGATTGTTTGCAGCGCAAAGCTCGCGCCTTTTGCACGCACGATGACCTGTTCGTAATCTTTTCCGTCCGGGCCGCGGCCGCCGTTCCGCGCAAGAAAAGAAGCAAGCTCAAGCGCCTTGTCTTTCGCCTTATCCGGCCGTGTCGCCGTCGCACCCAGGGATTCCTGACCGTTCGCGGCTACCGCAACGATTTCGTAAATCATATTTTTCTATCCGAAAAAAGCATCCGCCCCAATGCTCGCACAAAAGCGGATTAAGCGGATTCCCGGTTCGCCGACGGCGGGACCGACTCTTGCAAAGCTCCTGTGCGGCGAAAGAGCCGCCTCACCGATTAACAAGTCTCATCCGTTTCGTCAGACAGGCTCGTATACCCCTCGTAGGAGCCGTCTGCTGGCAAGAGGCACTTAGCAGAGGAAATCATGACTTCGACGCCCGTCCTGTCCGGCAAATCTTCGATGGGCGTACTGCCCGTTTTACTGTGTTTTTCCCACTTGCGGTGGAATTTTGTCTACCAGCGACCGCAGCATCTTTTGAGTCGAGCCGCGCGGGATTACGAAGTTTACTTTTTCGAAGAACCGATTTTTGAAGGTACGGGCGAAGCACGCCTGGAATTAAGCGAGCAACCCGAAGGCATTACTGTCGCGACGCCGATTCTTCCGCAGGGGATGGAAGAAGCGAAGATTTTACGCGCACAACGAAAATTGGTCGACGATCTCGTCGCCCAACTGGGCAAGCGCCCACGTCTCTGCTGGTACTACACGCCGATGATGCTTCCCTTCACAAAGCATATCGATGCAGCGCTCCGAGTGTATGACAACATGGACGAGCTGTCGGCCTTTCACGGGGCGCCTCCCCGCCTACTTCAACTCGAGCGCGAATTATTCGCGCATGTCGATATTGTTTTTACCGGCGGGCACAGCTTATACGAAGCGAAGCGCTCACGGCATGCCAACGTCCACGCCTTTCCGAGCAGCATAGACGCCGCACATTTTCTCAAGGCACGTCGGCCGCGCCCGCAAATGCCGGATCAAGCCAGCATTGGCCGCCCCAAGCTCGGTTTCTTCGGTGTGATCGATGAACGTATGGATTTGCAACTCGTCGGAGCGGCAGCCGAACTTCGTCCTGAATGGCAATTCATGATGATTGGGCCGGTCGTAAAAATCGATCCGGCCATTCTTCCGCGCAGGCCCAACATCCATTGGCTGGGCGCTAAATCCTATCAGGAGCTGCCCGTTTATTTGAGCGATTGGGATGTCGGGATTATGCCCTTCGCCCTAAACGACTCGACTCGATACATCAGCCCAACGAAGACACCGGAGTTTCTTGCGGCGGGTGTACCGACTGTATCAACGGGCATCACCGATGTCATTCGCCCCTACGGCGACATGGGGTTGGTTGAAATCGCATCCACCGCTGAAGAGCTGGTGCAGAAAGCGCAATTACTAGTCGAACGCGCGAAAGGGCCGTGGCTTGCAGAAGTCGATCGCTATCTTTCTACCATCTCTTGGGACCTCACTTGGAACGATATGCAGCGCTTGATGCTTAAGGCAATGGATAAACCTGAGCAGGATATCGTCACGACGAAAGCTTCCAATGCGGAAATGGGGGGCGCGCGTGTTTGATTGGCTCATCGTCGGGGCCGGTTTTGCCGGCAGCGTGCTTGCCGAGCGCATTGCTACACAACGAAATGAACAAGTCCTGCTGATAGATCGCAGACCGCACGTCGGCGGCAATGCTTATGACCGGTATAACGAAGCCGGCCTCTTGATTCATCAATACGGCCCGCATATTTTTCACACCAACTCGAAGATGATTTTCGATCATCTTTCCCAATTCACCGAATGGCGTCCCTACGAACACCGTGTATTGGCGAAGGTCGACGGAATGCTGTTGCCGATGCCGATTAATCTCGATACGGTGAATCGTCTTTACGGACTCGATCTAAGCTCGGAGCAGCTCGAAGGATGGTTCGCCGAGCGCGCCGAACCGGTCGAAAACGTTCAAACATCGGAAGATGTCGTGGTCGGCAAAATTGGCCGTGAGCTCTACGAAAAATTCTTTCGTGGTTATACGAAGAAGCAATGGGGCGTGTACCCGTCGGAACTCGATAAATCGGTCACTTCACGCGTCCCCACACGCACGAATCGCGACGATCGTTATTTCACCGATGACTATCAGTACATGCCTTCGCAAGGCTATACGAGGATGTTCGAGCGCATGCTCTCGCATCCGAATATAAAAATCATGCTTCAAACCGATTATGCGGAGATCAAGGAGCGGATTCCGCATCGCCGAGTGATTTTTACGGGGCCTGTCGACGAGTACTTTGGCTATTGTTACGGCAAGCTGCCTTACCGCTCGCTTCGCTTCGAACATGAGACCCTGGACAAGGAGTGGCATCAACCTGTCGCTGTAGTCAACTATCCGCAAACGGAAGACTACACGCGCATTACCGAATACAAACACTTAACCGGGCAGCGCCACGACAAAACAAGCCTTACTTATGAGTATCCGTGCGACGAGGGCGATCCTTATTACCCCGTACCGCGCGACGAAAACGCACAGCTGTACAAACGTTATGAGCAATTGGCTCAAGCCACGCCGAACGTCTGGTTCGTCGGTCGCCTAGCGACCTATAAGTACTACAATATGGATCAGGTGGTTGGTCAGGCGCTTACGACCTTCAAACGCATTGAGGAAACCGTTCCTGCGCGCCGCGACACAACTGTTGTTCGCCTCGCTGCAACTTCCAGCGCCTGAGGGGGCCTATGGACCAAGCCGCCTATCCAAGACCGCAATTCGAACGGGCGCACTGGCTATCGCTTGACGGCATATGGCGCTTCTTGTTCGACGACAATCTCGACTACAAGCGCCCTTCCGATATCAAGCATTGGCCCTTGGATATCCGTGTACCGATGCCTCCGGAGTCGGTCGCAAGCGGCATCGGCGATCGCGGCTTTCACCGCTGCTGCTGGTATGAGCGCGAGTTCGATATCCGGGCTGACGGCCAGCGCGTCATTCTGCATTTCGGTGCCGTGGACTATAGCGCCCGGGTGTGGGTGAATGGCCACCTTGTCGCCGAGCATGAGGGCGGGCACACGCCCTTCGCGGCCGATATCACCGACGCGTTGAGCGAAAGCGGCACCCACACGGTTACCGTCCAGGCGGAAGACGATCCGCAGGATCTCGCCAAACCTCGCGGCAAACAGGATTGGCAAGCCGAGCCGCATTCGATCTGGTATCCGCGCACCACGGGCATCTGGCAAACCGTGTGGTTGGAGCGCGTCAATGGGACTCACATCTCGAAAATATTGTGGACACCGCATTTCGAGCGCTTCGAAATCGCCTTCGAAGCCTTTGTCGAAGGAAAGCTTGAGGACGATCTCACAATCGATGTGCGTCTGTATCACGGCGAGCATCTGCTTTCCGATGACCGTTACAAAGTCATCATGAACGAAGTGCATCGCGGCATCGCGCTCTCCGATCCAGGTATCGACGATTCGCGCAATGAACTTCTTTGGAGTCCCGAGCGCCCCACGCTACTCCAGGCGGAAATCCGCTTGCGTCAAGGCGATCGCGTATTGGATGAGATCAAGTCCTATACTGCGCTTCGCTCCGTGAACATTCTGCGCGATCGCTTCATGCTGAATGGGCGCCCCTATATCTTGCGGTTGGTGCTCGATCAAGGCTATTGGCCCGATACGCTGCTTGCCGCTCCGGACGATGATGCTTTGCGCAAAGATGTCGAACTGGCCAAAGCGATGGGCTTCAACGGCGTACGCAAACATCAAAAGGTCGAGAACCCGCGCTATCTGTACTGGGCGGACCGCCTCGGGCTGCTCGTCTGGGAAGAAATGCCTTCGGCCTATCGATTCACACGCAAAGCGGTCAGCCGACTCGTGCAGGAATGGACCGAAGTCATCGAACGCGACTACAGCCACCCCTGTGTGATTGTCTGGGTGCCTTTCAACGAATCTTGGGGCGTGCCCGATTTACCGAGCACGCCGCAACATCGTAACGCGGTGGAAGCGCTCTATCACCTCACCAAGACGCTGGACTCAACGCGACCCGTCATCGGCAACGACGGCTGGGAAAGCAGCGCCACGGACATGATCGGCATTCACGATTACGACGCCAACCTCGAACATATGCAGTCGCGCTACGGGGCCGATGTAAAACGCGAGGACCTGCTCGATCGACGCCGTCCCGGCGGTCGTGTACTCACGCTGGATGGTTATCCCGCCCGCGGACAACCGGTGATCCTGACGGAGTTCGGTGGCATCGCGTACGCCAAGTGTCCGCAACCCGGCGTCGATCAGATCTGGGGTTATTCGAAAGTTGAAAGCGACAAAGAATTTGCCGAGCGTTATAGCGAGTTGCTCAACCTCATCAACAATATTTCGATGTTCAGCGGTTTTTGCTACACGCAATTCGCCGATACCTTTCAAGAAGCCAATGGCCTGCTGTGCGCGGACCGCACGCCAAAAATCCCCTTGAAGGTCATCTCCGAGGCCACACGCATTTCTCGCACCCACATTCCAGGGGTGGTGTGATGCATCAGCTTGAGTTGCATAAACCGGATGGACGCCGGCTCACGCTCTATAGCCGCCGGCCTATCGATCCCGGATTGAAGGCACCGAGCCCCTTCCCCGACCCCTTACGCGCAAATCCGCATATGCGTTGGCACCCTTTGCGAGGTGAGTGGATTACCTACGCGGCGTTCCGACAAGATCGCACCTTCCTTCCGCCGCCCGAATACAACCCTCTCGCGGTGACACGCGATCCGACGCAGCCGACGGAATTGCCGCTGGGCGATTGGGAAGTGGCCGTATTCGATAATCGCTTTCCCTCGCTCAGCCTTGAAGCACACGACCCGCCGATGTTGATCACGCCTACAGCGCCGTCGCGCGGCCATTGCGAAGTCGTTGTGTTCACGCAGGACGCGCATGCGTCTCTCGGCATATTGCCGCTTAGCCATATCAAGCTCTTGTTCGATGTCTGGGCGGATCGTATGAGCCGGTTGCGCGACACGCCGGGCATCGAATATGTACTACCGTTCGAAAATCGCGGCACTGAAGTCGGCGTGACTTTGCATCACCCACATGGACAAATTTACGCTTATCCGACGATCCCACCGGTCCCTGCCCGCATGCAGGAACAAGCGCGCGCGCATTTCGATCAACATCGTAAAAGCAATCTGCAGGATCACATTGCACGTGAAATTGAAGATGGTGCGCGAATCCTGTATCGCGGCGAGCATGCAATCGCCTTCGTGCCCGTTTGCGCGCGGTATCCCTATGAGGCATGGGTCGCGCCCATTGAAGCGGTCCCTAGCTTTGTTGAGTTGAATGAGGAACAGCGCATTGACCTGGCACGCGCATTAAAGACTTTGCTGCTGAAGTACGACGGATTGTGGAACCGCCCTTTTCCTTATCTCATGGCGTGGTATCAAGCCCCGACCGATGGTGAAGCACATCCGGAATCGCACTTACACGCGCAGTTTTATCCTCCATACCGCACGAAGGACCGGCTGAAATATTTGGCAGGCACCGAACTCGGCGCGGGATTTTTCGCGATGGATGCGCTGCCCGAAGACAAGGCGCGCGAGCTACAAGCGGTCGCAGTCGACTTGGCGGATTAAGTATGGAATCGCGCGCCATTGAAGTCAGCCGAAAATTGGCATTGCTACGCCGCTTCCTGCAGCAGGAAAACGCGGGAGCCATTCGATTGCGTGGCACGGACTGGTTCGCTTGGGCGACTGCGGGCGCTTCCAACACCGTTCTGCTGATTCAGGAAACCGGGATCGCGGAAATCCTTGTGAACGCACAAAACGCCTGGATACTTTGCGATCACATCGAGGCCCAGCGCCTTGTCGACGAAGCGCTGCCCTCTGGGTTCGAACTGCATGTCTCGCCCTGGATGGAGCCCGATCGACGGGAGACATTCGTTCGCGAGCACAGCGAGAACAGGAAAGTCCTGAGCGATAGGCCGGCGGATCAAAACGAGGCCGCTTTGCCTCCGACTCTGGTGGCCGAAAGATACGCGCTCAGCGAAACGGAACAGCATCGTTTTCGGCGCGTGGGCCGCCTCGCCGCCGAAGCGATGGGCGAAGTTCTGCAAGCGGCAAAACCGGAATGGACCGAGTATCAGCTTGCCGGCGCAGGTGCCGAGGCCCTGTGGCAACGCGGCCTCCATCCCGCTCTAACGCTCGCCGCAGGCAGTCGACGCTTGCCGCTGTATC
>DATEOW010000200.1:0-20384 GCA_035273665.1 Burkholderiales bacterium
TTCATCATCGGCAAGTCTTCCGGCGGCGTGCGTAACTTTTCGCCGCGCTCCGCTGGGTGAATTTCGATGCCTTCCTGGTCGGCAAGATCGAGCAGCAACTCGCGCCGCAACTCCGGTTTCGCGGTAATGAGCGCGGTGCGAGTGATGTTTACTACGCTCACGACCATTTGCGCGATCTGCCGCGTGCGTGGTTCCACGTCATAAGCGCGGAAGATTTGTACCCATGCACCAATCGCGAGGACGATGACGAGGGAGATAAGCAGGAACGCCCGCCACAGCAGGCTACGGGGGGCGAATGCCATGAGATAGGTTCTATTGTTCGGGAACGAAGACGTAACCGAAGTTGCGGACCGTCTGGATATACGCCGGATTGCCCGGATCGACTTCGATGAGTTTGCGCAAGCGAGAAACCTGCACATCGATTGCGCGATCGAACACTTCGTATTCGCGCCCGCGGGCAAGCTCCATCAGCTTATCCCGTGACAAGGGGGTACGCGGATGGGTCACTAAAACCTTGAGCAAAGCAAACTCACCCGTTGTCAGCGCGATTTCTTCGCCGTTTTTCGTGAGCTTGCGGGTTGCGAGATTCACGCTCATCCCGCCGAAACTGACGATTTCGGGGGCTGCGGCGGGTGATCCCGGCGGTAGCGGGGCCGACCGACGTCGCATGACGGCGTGAATGCGCGCAACGAGCTCGCGCGGGTTGAAGGGTTTCGGGAGATAGTCATCCGCGCCCATTTCCAATCCAATGATGCGATCGACATCTTCGCCTTTGGCGGTGAGCATGATGATGGGGATTTCGTTTTTGCTTCCGCGCAACCTGCGGCAGATGGATAAACCGTCCTCGCCGGGGAGCATTAGATCGAGCACCAATAGATCATAGCGTTCATGGGCTAGTAGTTTGTCCATGGCCGGCGCCTCGGAAACCGTTTTGACCACGAATCCTTGTTCCGCCAGATAGCGGTTCAACAGATCGCGCAAACGCAGATCGTCGTCGACAACCAGAATCTTGGTTTTGCTCTCAGCCATGGCTCATTTCGCAGGTATCTAACACGGGCTCAATCCTAACGTGCCTGGAAGCGTTGCGCAGGCTCCCGGCCCCGGGTCCGTTACCCCGGGTAAGTGAAAACGGGGCGGGAAACATTCGCTTACAAAAGGGAAGACTTTGTACATTCGGAGCTTACATCCAGCCGCTACATTCAGAGCCGTACCGCAAGGGCAATCCCGAGCGCGGATTATTGAGGAGAATGGAATGAAAATCAGAAATATTGTGCTGCTTCCGCTTCTGCCGTTTGCCGCAGTTGCTTGCGTGGCCACCCCCGTGTCCGATTACCCTGTGCATCGCACCGAAGTAGGTGTCGAACATCGCGGGTATCCGGGACCGCAATACTATCCTGCAACCGGCGATTACGCCGTCGATGCGCGTCAGCGGCAACAGCAGAACAGTATTGCGGCCGGCGTGCGTTCCGGGGAGTTGACCAAGAAAGAAGCCGAGATACTGCGTGTCGAACAACGCCAGATTGCGCAGGAGGAGGCGGCATATAAGCGTGATGGGCGTTTGACGAGTCGGGAACGTGCCGAACTTCAGCGCGAGTTGGACGAGGCCGAACGCCATATTCGCGGCGAGAAAAACGACCGGCAAGACCGCAACTGATTGCCGTATCATTGAATATTGACGGGGCCGTTTTTAGCGATGAGACGTTTCATTCTTCTGTTGAGTATGCTTAGTGCGCTGACCGCCGCGTGGCCCGCCGCCGCCGAGCGTGGTGGCCGCGAGGGCTATGGGCGCGACGGTGGCCAGCGGCAGCAACAACAACGCGAAGACCGGTATGTACGTAAGGATGAGTATCAGCGACGCAATGAAGATCGTCATCGCGAACAGCTTTCGCCCGAACAGCGCGAGCAGTTGCGTCGGGATATCTACGATCACGGGCGAGAAATCTATCGCGACCGTCGTGATCAACGCTAGTGACTCAAGGCTAGTGAGCAGGCAAATAAAAAAGCCGGGGATATCCCGGCTTTTTTATTCATGCAACAAGCTTAGTTAAGCGTGATTTGGTTTTTGACCGTTTTCACGCCGGCTACTTTTTTCGCAATCGTTTCTGCTTGGTATTTCTGGAAGTCGTTGTTGACTTTGCCAGTCAGCGTAACTTCGCCAAAGGCGTCGTGCGCAGCCTTAATGTCGAATTTACCGACATACTGGTCTTGCTTGAGCGCGGATTGCACGCCGGTTACTACAGGGTCGGGGGTCGTTTCGCAGCCAGCGACCAGAAACGCGAGGCAGGTCAGCATGGCAAATATAATTTTCTTCAAGATGTCTCCTCCATTCGTTGAAAACGAAGCCCTTCCAATAAACGGCTTCCGGGGCGGAGTATAGACAAGGCAGGGCGTATAGCGCTACTCCCATGCGTAAGTCCGGGGAAAATTTAGTGAAAATCCCTGGAGCGGACATCCAATTTACCGAGAAGGGCACTGTGATCGCGAAGCTCCCTGGCAACGAGGTGGAGGACCCCGCTACTTCGCTCTATAGTCCCCCAGACACTTAAAAGACGCGCGCCGAGTAGCGCCTCCCGCTGCATTTCCGCGACTCGGTGCCAAACGATCACATTGGTATTCCCTGTTTCGTCTTCCAAAGTGAGAAAAATGGTGTTGCCATCGCCTGGGCGCTGCCTCCCCGTGACCAACCCGCTCACCCATACATTGCTATTGGGCGGACAAGCATGCAGCTCCTCAGCGCTCACAGAGCGCATGCTTTTGAGGCGGGGGCGCAACAGCGCCAGGGGATGACGGCCCAGGCTCCAACCGAGATGCGCATAATCGGCCCAAATGTTTTGCGCTTCTGTAGGCGTAGGCAGAACGGTCAGTTTGTCTTTTTCCGGCAAGCCTCGCAAAAGCGGGAGGCTGTTATCGATGCCCGCGACCTGCCACAAAGCTTGCCGGCGATGTGCACTCAAAATTCCGAAGCTATTCGACCCGGCCAGCGCTTGCAAATCCTTCTTTCCAAGTTGGGCGCGCGCGGCCAAATCGTTGAGATCGCTGAAGGGGTGTTCGATACGCGCGGCAACCAGCCTTTGCGCCCCATTCTTGGAAAGCCCTTTAACATGACGTAGGCCTAGCCGGAGCGCCGGTCCTTCCAATGTGCAATCCCAATCGCTATGGGAAACATCGACGGCGAGTAGTTCAATATTGTGACGCCGCGCATCCTGCAACAGTTGAGAGGGCGAATAAAATCCCATGGGCTGGCTGTTGAGCAGTGCGGCTAAAAAAACGGTGGGATGATGATATTTCAGCCAGGAAGAACAATAGGCGAGCAGGGCGAAACTCGCTGAATGCGATTCGGGAAAACCGTACTCTCCGAAGCCGCAGATCTGGCTCCAGATCTGCCGGGAAAAACTTTCGCTGTATCCGCGGGCTTGCATGCCTTCGAGTAGTTCCCGCTCGAACTGATCCATGGTGCCTTGCTTGTGCCACGAAGCCATCGATCGCCGCAATTGATCGGCGCGTTCGGCGGAAAAGCCTGCCGCCTTGATCACCAACTGCATGACCTGTTCTTGGAAAATAGGAACGCCTAGCGTACGACCAAGAACTTCTTCCAGCTCGGGATGTGCGTAACGAATCGTCCCGCCTCGGCGCACATTTTCGCGCGCCGCAAGGTAGGGGTGAACCATGCCGCCTTGAATGGGCCCGGGACGTACGATGGCAATCTGCACGACGAGGTCGTAATAATTTTCAGGCAAGAGGCGCGGCAGCATGCTCATTTGCGCGCGCGATTCGATCTGGAATACACCCACCGTATCGGCGCGCTGGATCATTTCGTAAACGTCTTTATCTCCTTCCGGAATCGAACCCAGGCTTAATTCTGTAGCGTCGCGCGCCTTCACGTAATCGAAGGCGCGGCGAATGACGCTCAGCATGCCTAGGGCAAGTACATCGATCTTCATCAGGCCGATCGCTTCCAAATCGTCCTTTTCCCATTGAATGACGCAGCGGTCTTTCATGCTTGCATTCTCGATCGGGACGAAATGGGAAAGGCAATCGCGGGCGATGACGAAGCCGCCTACATGCTGAGAGAGATGACGGGGAAATCCCAGAATTTGCCCAGTCAATTCGAAAAGCTGTTGAGCGCGCAGGCTATGCGGATCTATGCCGCCTTGGGTGAGTCGCTCACGCAAATTGCCGGGCCGGTCCCACCACACGAGCGATTTCGCGAGTTGATCCACCTCCTGTTCATCGAAACCTAATGCCTTGCCGACATCGCGCACCGCGCTGCGTTTACGGTAACGGATGACTGTGGCGGCAAGAGCGGCGCGGTCACGGCCGTAGCGTTCATAGATATACTGAATAACTTCTTCTCGTCGATCGTGTTCGAAGTCCACATCGATATCGGGAGGTTCGTCGCGCGCTATGGAAATGAATCGCTCGAAGAGCATATTGCTGCGATTCGGATCGATGGAGGTAATGTGCAGCGCATAACACACCGCCGAATTTGCCGACGAGCCGCGTCCTTGACAAAGGATGCCTTTGCCTCGCGCGAAGTTCACGATGTCAAGCACCGTTAGAAAATAGGGTTCGTAATTCTTTGCCGCAATGATGGCGAGTTCATGGGCGATCTGGTGTGCAACCGCGGGCGGCGTGCCTTCAGGATAGCGTCGCCATAAACCGCGTTCGACTTCTTTATGAAAATGGCTCCGCACCGTTTCACCGGGGGGCAGAATTTCATCCGGGTATTCATAGCGCAACTCGGCCAAACTGAAATTGCATTGCTCGGCAATGCGTACCGTTTGTTCGAGAAGATCGGCGGGATAGATTTCTGCCAAATGTGCGCGCAGGCGCAAATGCCGCTCCCCGTTGGGAAACAACGCATGACCGCATGAATCGATGCGCTTACCTAAGCGAATAGCGGTCAGCGTGTCTTGCAGCATTTGTCGCGCGCGCTGATGCATATGCACATCCCCCGCGGCAACCAGCGGCAGCTTTGTTTGCCTTGCCAATTCGCGCAAAGCGAGGAGCTGGGCACGATCATCGGCACCGAGCAGCAGCTCGGCCACGATCCAAGCTCGCTCGGGGAAATATTCATTCAACCATGCGGCGGCGCCGACATCTCTCTCGTCGAGATTCGGGATGAGTAATGCAATGCAACCGGGCAAGCCGTTTTTGACATCGCTTAAGCGTAGGCTGTACCGGCCTTTTGGAGCCTTGCGTCTCGCTGTGGTGATGAGCGTACAAAGATTTGCATAACCTTCGCGGTCCTGCGCCAGAAAAACCATTTTAGGACCGTCGTCGAAGCGGATTTCGCTGCCGATAATGAGCTTGAAGCCGTGACGCTTCGCTTCCATATGCGCGCGCACGACGCCCGCGACAGAGCATTCATCGGTGAGCGCAAGCGCCAGATAATTTTTTGCTTTGGCTTCCTCCACCAATTCCTCGGGATGGGAAGCGCCGCGTAGAAAACTGAAATTCGATAGGCAATGGAGTTCCGCATATGCGGGCGGCAGCCTGCTCATGCGAAATGACCATGCAGATACCAGCTACGGCCGTTTTCGCGATAAATCCAAAGCAGCGCCTGATCCTGTGTCTGCGCAATGAAGTAATCGCGCGACGCCGGCTTGGCATCCCACCAGCCCGAGCGGATGCGTTCGGGTCCGGCGATCAACTTCAAAGCGCCTTTGTAGTAGGGACCGGCTCCTTGTTCGCGCAGCGGCTCGGGTTGAGGCAATAGCCATAAGGGTCGTAGCGGGTAACGCAATTCTGCAGAGAGGCTGTTCGGCTCTACCATTTGGCTGGCGGCTTCAGGCCGGTGGTCGGCCTGCAATTGCAAGCCCTGCACATTCTCGGCGCCTAAGCGCGCGCGTAATTGTTCGGCCAGCTTGGGCCATTCCTCCGCCTCGGTAGTCTCGTCTTGCAAGAGGGAATTGTTTTCGCCGCCCCATTGCACAAGATCGCGTGCATGCAGGCTGAACGCTCGCACGGGCGCAGTCAGACGCAAGTGCCCAAGGCGTTCTCGTGCGAGAAGCGTGAGGTGTCCCGTATCGCGGCTGGGCCGAAGCAAGCCGATGGTTAATCGTGTCGCGGCAATATCGCGGTGCTCGAACCGTATTTCAAAACCGCGAATTGCGGCGAGACGGCCACCCAGAAAAGCACAAAGTTGAATGAGGAGACGGTTCAATACGAAATTCAAAGCTTCGACTTGCGTGACTTCGGCAGGCAATTCCACGCGCACGTCGAATTGCGCTGGCGCCTCGAAAAAAACATGCGCTTCAGCTCGCTTGCCTAAAGCTTCGTCGATGCTATCGAGAAGCGCTTGGCCACACCGCTCGGCAACCGCCGCGCGCGGCAAACGCAATAGATCGCCGATATTGTGTAAACCTAGAGACTCGAAGAAAGCAAGCTGCTTGTCCGAACAGGCAAGCACATGGAGAGGAAACTTGCTAATAAGCGGCAATTGCGCAGTCTGCAATATTCGTCCAGGAGAGATCAGGGCAAGCCACCACGCGGCGCGTGCCGTAGGCGCGATACCAATTTGCGCGGAGTAAGCCATGGCGCTTAAATCAGTTTTCAGCGCATGCATTAAAGCGGGTAGACCGCCGAAGAGAGTCAGACTCGCTTCGACTTCGAGCAGCAATCCCGCGTCGCGCAGCACGATATGCGGCGTGAAGCGACCGGCCCATAAAGCCATGCCCTCAAAGCTGCAAGACGGCGTCGAGGCTGCGGAAGGGGGAAAGTAAAGGGCGATCCACTGCATGAGGCGGGGCAGGCGAAATAAATAAGGGTTGCGGCAGGGCCATTCCGCGACGTTTCAAAATTCGTAGAAACAAGCCACCGGACGCCGCCCCGAGAGAAAGGCGCAATGCGGCAGGAGACGCTTCCTGCATCATCCGCGTCGAGCGAAATAAAAAAGTCAGCGCCGTCGTATCGGCAGCGGCCAATTGCAGCCGGCGCAACTCGGTGTAACGCAGTTGTTGAGGCCATAACAGAATGGCCCCGCAGGCGGCCGACTTTAAGCATTGCTCAGCCGCCCACAAGATTTCGGTGCTCGTCGTGCAACGAACGATCAACAGCATGGCGGGATCGATTCCGGCTGCGCTCAAGGCGGGCCCGTATGGAAGATACGGTGGTGCGATCCACGCAAGGCGGCGCTTACGCCGCGACAAACTGGCTAAAGCTGGTCCAAGAAGGCGTAATTCGCCGATGCCTTGGTGCGCAAACAGGATTTCCGTTAGTCCGCCGCTTGGCCATCCGCCACCCGGCAATTGCGCGTCAAGACTACTGTAACCGCTGGAGATGCTGGCTGTATGAACCTGCGCGAGTTCAGTCGCGCGTCGAAGTCCCGCGTTTTGAAGAAGGGAAAGGGGAAGGGCCATGACTATCCGGCTCGACCGAAAATATAGGGGCCATTAAAACGAACGGTTATTGCGAATCACGCCGACAGCCAAGCCCTCGACAGCAAAGGTTTCGTTGCGTGTGTCGACAACGATCGGTTCGAAGTCCGGGTTTTCGGGCAACAGTTCGACCGTGGCCCCGCGACGCTTCAGCCGTTTAACGGTGACTTCATCTTCCAGTCGCGCAACGATGATCTGGCCCGACCGCACTTCTTCAGTACGATGCACGGCAAGCAAATCGCCATCGAGGATTCCGACGTCGCGCATGCTCATTCCCCGCACTTTCAGCAGGTAATCCACTCTTGGATTAAAAAGGTTGGGGTCGATTTGATAGTGCGCCTGGATATGTTCTTCAGCCAGGATAGGCGAGCCCGCGGCAACCCGGCCCACCAAGGGTACGCCGGGAGGTTGAGGCAGGCGGATGCCTCTCGCCGTACCTTCCATTAACTCGATGGCGCCTTTACGCGCCAATGCTTTGAGGTGCTCCTCGGCGGCGTTCGGTGAAGCAAAGCCAAAGATATTCGAAATTTCTGCGCGCGTAGGGGGATAGCCCGTTTCTTCGAGCGTATCGCGGATGAATTGCAGGATCTCGGCCTGCCTAGGTGTCAGTTCTTTCATGAGGCGTAATGGACCTTGGGTTCGCGAAGCTGTTTGAATCGTGCGGAGGGTAGGTCTTTGCTCGGAGTGGACACTTTGCCGAATTTGGCCAGCCGGGCTTCGATGCCCAGGCGAGTGCGCCCATGCTGTAGCGCCAAGTTGTCGAGGGAATCTCCGGCTTCGAAGGCCTGCAGAAGACGAGCATCCTCTTCCGGATTCCAGGCTTTGCCTGCGTTGCTTTGCCCGGATTTGGTCGACGATTGCTTAGGTGATGAATCGAATGCGGCCATGGCGGCATATAAAGCCCGCACGATATCGGCTTGCTGATAGGGACTGCCGGGCGGAAAAGTTTCGCCGGTGTGCGGATCGATACCTTCAGCCAATGCCTTAAGAATCTTTAACGCCTTGTCCTGGTCCATGCGACCTCCTTAGGTTTTACGGGCAATAGACAAATAGACCATTGACCCGGCTACCCTGAAAAGGAGTAGTTCTGTATTTATATCCAGGACTGGATAAAAATGCAAGGGCGAAAAATCGCCCTTGTTGCAGCGCTTATTTTTATTGTGTTTTTATTTTTTAATAACTGCTACAGCAAGACGAATAGCGCCACAATGACCAGCACAACGGTCAACAGACCGGTCGGGGCGTATCCCCAGCTACTGCTATAGGGGAATACGGGTAGGGCGCCGATCAAAAGCAGCACCAGCACAATCAACAATATGGTCGACAAAGTCATGGTTACTCCTTCGTGTTAGAGAGCCTCGCCTCCGGCGTGGGTACCTCTACTAGAGCAACCCCCGTGCCGCAACGGCTGCGCATCGTTATAATGGCTGCCTTACGCAAAGGGTTGAATACATGTTCCCCAAGAAAATAAAGACGGGTTACGAATCCGATACCACGCAGATGATCCGCGACTTGCTGGACAAGAAACCGCAAATCCTGGAAGAGCGCCAACACGGCCGTTCCATGTGGTGGGATAAAAAACAGGATCCGGATACGCAAAAACGCGTCCTCGAATCGAGGATCAAGATGCCTGGATACGTGTATCAGAATTACGACGGCCAAGAGTAGTGTTTCTTAAGCGTAGCGCGCTCTGGGTGGTATTGGTCGCCGCGGCGTTTCTCTCAGCCTGTAGTTCGCCGGCGGCATTGCTGCTCTCCCTGATTCCCGACGGGACTTTCGCCACCCTGCTGAATAACATGCAGGACGTTGATTCCCCCAGCACCAAAAAACTGGCGGAACTAGGGCAGAAAGAAGATTGGAACGGCATTGCCGCGCTAGCGCAGGAGAACTTGTCCCGCGACCCGACAAATTCGGATTGGTGGGTCATCTCCGGGTACGCTGCTATCCGACTCAACCAATTGCCGCGCGCGAATCAGGCTTTCGCCGAAGCGGTTCGCCTTTCCCCTGACGACATTGACGCCTGGAACCTACTGGGCGAGTCTTATCGCGTGATGGGCCAACCGGATCGCGCCGTACGTACTTTGGAAAACGCTTTGCGTGTCAGTCAGGATTCGCCCATGACCTATTACGTCATGGGCCGCAGTTTCCACGATTTAAAGCGGCCGGATCGAGCGATGCCTTATTTTGAACAAACCGTGCAGCGTGCGCCGCAGTTCGGCGAAGGCTGGTATGCGTATGGGCAAACCGCATTGAGTTTGGGGAGGCGCTTGGAATACGCGCGGGCCGTTCAGGCTTTACAGCCTCTTGATCCAGCGGCGGCACAACGTCTGGCCGCCATGGAAGCCGGCGCCAAATAGCTAGACGACGCTAGACGACGCTACGTTGCTGCGCCAAATCCGCCATGCACTGCTGCAGCCATTGCACGCTGAGTTTTTCTTGTAGTGAGTTTTGTTTGAGGCGGTCATTCAGTGCTTGGAAGTCTACTTCGTCCAGATTCTGATCCTGGTTGAAGCAAGAAAACACGTAAGTCACTTTACCCGTCACCGGATCGCGTTGCGGTTGCAGGCACTGCGCGCAAATCTCTTTCATCATGCATTGCATGGGCGAATTAATGGAGCCGATGGCGAAGTGATGCGGCTTCAGGTGTGCTTTTAGTACGTCATGACGCGCCCGTCCCACTGCGGCCATCATGCGATCGGAGCCGATCGCGATAATGCGGTTCGCCTCTTCCATGCGGATATCGATGGGTCCCAAGTGCCCCGCCGCATAAGCTTGCATCGCCTGCACGATGTTGCCGACGAAGCTGCGATCATGGGGACGCGTAGGGGCGAAGCCGGGCCTTTCGTCGCTGCACCACACGACTAAATCGGCGGCGGCCTCTATCTCCGCTACCTTGTAACGGTCGATAAGCTTTTTGTAGCCGGCGAAGTACAGCACCTTCGAGCCGCGCGCACGGAACGCCTGACCAATGGAAAAGAGTACGGCGTTACCCAAGCCGCCGCCGACGAGCACGACGGTTTCATTCGCTTCGATATGGGTCGGTGTCCCGGTCGGGCCCATGAGAATGACCGGTTCCCCGGGCTGCAAGGCGGCGACGAGATTGGAAGAGCCGCCCATTTCCAAAGTGATGGTGGAAACCAGCCCTTGCTCGCGGTCTACCCAGGCGCCCGTCAGCGCGAGTCCTTCCATAGCCAATCGTGTTGGTAAGCCAAAGAAGTTGGACATCGGCGCCAGCGCTTCAAAGTTCTGCAAGCGGTAAAACTGCCCCGGTTCAAAACGTTTGGCTGCCATCGGTGCCTTGAGCACGACTTCGACAATGGTGGGGGTCAGTCGGCGGACTTCATGAACCGTTGCACGCAATTCGTAATTCAACATGGCGAAGAAATCGCCGCTTGTCCGTATATCGCTGGGCCCACGTTGCGCCAGCACGCGGCTGACGACCGGATAGCCTTGCTTCGCCGATCCGAGCGCCTTTACGACATTGCCAAAAAAGGAAGGATGCAAATCGCCGAAAAATGAAACGAAGCGCCCGTCTTGCTGGCGGGAAAGCAGCACGTCGGCATTTTCCGGCTTCGAAATCGAGAACGCCGGTTTAAGCGGCACACCTTGTTCGTCGCAAGCGCGAAAGTATTTACCGTCAAGCGAGAAGTGGGGCGCATCCTCGCGCGCCAGAACCGTGTTGGGCTGTGTACCGGCGGCAATGAACACAGAGCGTGCCGGCAAGCTAATGTCGCCTTCGCTGCGCCACTTGCCTTCCTCGTTCAAGCGCTGTTTCGTCAATCTAATTGCTTTGACCGCGCCGTATTCATCGATCTCAATTGCCGCCGGGTTCAAGCATTCGGCGAAGACCACGCCTTCTTCGAGCGCTTTTTCCACTTCCTCGCTATTGAGCGTGTAGGAGGGACTATCGATCAAGCGGCGTCGATAGGCGAGCGTGGCGCCGCCCCATTCCTGCAGCAGTTCCATAATGCGCGCGGGGCGATTTTCCTGCGCCGCCAGTTCTCGCTCCGCGTGAATTTCGCGAGCGTGATGCAAAAATTCTTCGGCGATTTCTCGTTCTTCCGGGTCCCATCGGTCACGGATGGCGTCTTCACCGATTTGCTCGGCAAGCGCTTCATAGCGCCGCAAATATTTTTCGACCTGCACCACATAATAAGCAAGCGCTTCAGTTCCCGCGTCGATAGCGGTCAATCCGCCGCCGATGACCACGACAGGCAAACGCAATTGCATATTCGCGATGGAGTCGTGTTTCGCAGCGCCGGTCAACTGTAGCGCCATCAAAAAATCGGATGCTGTGCGTACGCCGCGGGCAAGACCATTTGGGATGTCGAGCGTCGTCGGTTTGCCCGCGCCCATCGCCAAGGCAACATGGTCGAAGCCCATCGCATACGCATCGTCTAAGGTAATCGTGCCGCCGAAGCGAATACCGCCGTACATGGCGAAATGTTCGCGTCTTTCGATTAACAGGCGAATGAGCTTGAGAAAATTCTTATCCCATCGGACAGTAATGCCGTATTCAGCGACCCCACCAAAGCCGGCGGAGATGCGTTGATCGAGCGGTTCGTACAAAGCGTTGACGTCGCGTATCGGCTCGAAAGGCACGCGGCTACCGTCGAGTCCGACACCGCTCAATGGGGGATCAAGCGGTTCGATCTTCAAACCATCGATGCCGACGACGGTATGTCCGTCGTTGAGCAGGTTATGCGCCAAGCCATAACCTGCGGGCCCCATACCCGCAACGAGCACTTTGTATCCCGTGTGTTCTTGGGGAAGCGGGCGGTGAATGTTTAGTGGATTCCAGCGCGTCAGCAGAGAATAGATTTCGAAACCCCATGGCAATCCCAGTACATCTTTCAGCGTACGGGTTTCCGCTTGAGGAATATTGACCGGCTCTTGCTTCTGATAAATGCAGGCCTTCATGCAATCGTTGCAAATACGATGACCCGTCGCGGCGACCATGGGATTGTCGACGGCGATGATGGCGAGCGCCGCAAGAGCGAGACCCTGCGTTTTCGCCGTATGGAACTCGGAGATTTTTTCTTCCAGCGGACAGCCGGCGAGCGTGACGTCGAACACGCTTTTCTTGAACACGATCTTTTGCGGCGCGACAGGATCCGTTTTTTCCTTTAAACCCTTCGAGCACGAATCCTTGCCTTGGTTATGGCACCAGATGCAATAGTTCGCCTGGTCGAGCGCACCGTTCAGGTCCGTCCCAGGATCTGTCAGGGAGAAGCCTTCGCGCCGGCGAATGTGATCGCTTTCGATGCGGAAGCGCGTCACGCCGTCACGTTCTTCGCAGACCATATGATTGACCAGATGCATCGGGTCGATCTTCATCGGCTGTTTGAACAGTACGCCGTGGTGATGGCGATGTTTGCCCGCATCAGTGTGCAGTGCCCAGCCGGCATAGCGTTGCGCAAGATCGAGTTGCGCGGCATTGGCGGCTTCATCGGTTAACCAAACTTGCACATGCTGCGCGAAAACCAACTCGTCGAAGCGTCCCCCGAAAAGCGCAGTGAGCTGACGTCTTAATTCATCGCCATCAAGTGCGGCCGCATCGGCAGGCTTGACCTTGCTTGCTGCCCTGCGTTGAACGAACTGTCGCTTCACGGTGTAAATCGGCGAAAGCTCGTCGTGCTGGGCTGCAAGCGCCGACACCTCTGCCGCAATGCCGAACAGGCGAGCAAGAAAATGTTCCAGGTGGGGCGCGAGATCGAGCAACAGTGTCGATTCGTCTTTAAGCGTCAAGCTCGCCGGCGCAGCGCGCGCAACAAGCAACCGTTCCTTCAGGGCCGGGGCAGCCGCGTCGACAAACTCGATGAAACGCGAGTCGACCTTCAGCAGCCCTTCCCGCGTATAGAGGTCCTGAAAGTCGAGGTTATAAGCAAGTCGAAGCATGGCGAGTGGAAAGAGGGGCGCGAAACAACACCGCCCCTGACGGGGCGGTGAGGGGATTTATCGTTGCAGATATTGCAGCTTGTCCGGGGTGTCTTTCCATTTCTCCGCCTCGGGCAATGCCTCTTTGCGGTCGGTAATGGCGGGCCAATCGCGCGCCAACTCAGCATTGAGCGCGATGAAGCTGCGCTGCGCAGGCGGGACGTCCTCTTCGGCGTAGATGGCATTCACCGGGCACTCAGGAATACAGACCGCACAATCGATGCACTCGTCCGGATCTATGGCGAGGAAGTTGGGCCCTTCGCGAAAGCAATCCACCGGGCAAACATCGACGCAATCGGTGTGCTTACACTGAATACAGGCTTCGGTAACGACGTGGGTCATGATTTTCTCGAAATAGGCACTGTGGCCATGGTCATAAGGCGGCGCAAGCTTATCGTTTTATGAGGTCCATTTCAATGTTCGCATCACATGAAAAATGCTTATATGGCGAGTAGATAAACGATTTTTCGCTTTTCCGTGTCCTGCCCTTACACTTCTTGCATTTACCCTTATAAGCACATAAACACGCTTTGTTCATGAAGACCAGCCGATCGCTTTTCGTCGAGTGTCGTGGCCTCCTGCATCACGTGCGCGAATGGGGCGACGCCGGCGCACCCAAGCTTTTCTTGCTTCATGGTTGGATGGATGCTTCGGCTTCCTTTCAGTTCCTGGTGGATTCGCTGAAACGCGATTGGCATGTGCTCGCGCCAGATTGGCGAGGGTTTGGCCTTAGCCAATGGAGCGGCGCGGACAGTTACTGGATTCCTGACTACTTAGGCGATCTGGATCTGCTCCTGAAACACTATGAGCCCGATGCACCGGTGCGCCTCGTCGGACATAGCATGGGCGGCAACATGGCCTGCATGTATGCGGGGATCCGGCCGGCGCGCGTGAGCCATTTGGTCAACCTCGAAGGTTTGGGATTGCGAAGCGGAACGCCGCAAGAGGCGCCGGAACGCTATGCGCGGTGGATGGACCAACTGGCGACCGCCCCAGAGTTTCGTTCTTATGCCGACTATGCCGATCTTGCGCGGCGCATTCAATCCGACAACCCCGGTTTGAGCGATGAACGCGCGCTGTTCCTCGCCGAGCACTGGGGACATGAAGATGCGCAAGGCGTACGCATGCGCAGCGATCCTTCGCATAAGCGGGCCAATCCCATTCCATACCGGCTCGAAGAAATGAAGGCGTGCTGGTCGCGTATTCAAGCGTCGGTGCTATGGATCGAGGGTAATCGTTCGAACATCCGCGAGCGCTTAGGGATCGAAGGCGTGCAGGAACGTCGAGATTGCTTTCCGCAAGCGCGTATTCATCTTCTCGATGCGGGTCACATGCTTCATCTTGATCAACCGGAACAGCTTGCGCAATTGATCGAGGAATTCCTGCCCTGAGATTGGGAGTGTGACATGCTAAAATCGCATGCTTCGCGCTCGATATCTTCTCGTTGAAAGCAACCCTCAATTACGATTTGCATTGCCATTCCACCGGTTCGGACGGTTTGCTTTCGCCTGCCAACCTTGTGCGTCGTGCGGTGGAGAAGGGGGTAGATGTATTGGCACTGACCGATCACGATAACCTCGGCGGTCTGGCGGAAGCCGCTGCAACGGCAGCGGAGCACGGTTTGGCTTTCGTTCCCGGGGTCGAGATTTCCACTTCTTGGAACGACATCACCATTCACATCGTCGGTTTAGGGATCGACGTCGGGAATCAAACGCTCGTGCAAGGGTTGGCAGGTGTGCGCAGCAGTCGCGGGTCCCGTGCCGAACGGATCGCGGCCGGTCTGGGCGAAGCCGGCGTGCCGAACGCATTGGAAGGCGCCATGGCCTTTTGCGAAAATCCCTCGCTGATTAGCCGTACCCATTTCGCGCGCTACCTTGTCTCCATCGGTTATGCCAGCGATGTGAAGTCGGTGTTTCAGCACTACCTAACGCCCGGTAAGCCCGGTTATGTCGCGCACGATTGGGCAAGCATCGCAGAAGCGGTGCGGTGGATACGTGCCGCTGACGGACAGGCTGTTGTGGCACATCCAGGCCGCTATAAATTGAACCCGTTGGAAATGAAAAGGCTTTTGAGCGAATTCAAGGATGCGGGCGGCGCTGGCATCGAAGTCATTACGGGAAGCCATTCGCCGGAGCAATACGGCGAATATGCACTGCGTGCGCGGGAGTTCGGTTTTCTCGCTTCGCGCGGTTCCGATTTTCACGGCCCGGGCGAAACGCGCCTCGACTTAGGGCAATTGCCGCCGCTGCCTGCGGATTTGCGCCCGATCTGGCATCAGGGTCTCTGATAAACAGCCGATCCTGCGCCGCCGCCTAGACGACATGTCGCAATATTTTGAAGTCCATCCTACTCACCCACAACAGCGCTTGCTGTCGCAAGCGGCGGAGATCGTTCGCGACGGCGGCGTGATCGCCTATCCGACCGATTCATGCTACGCGCTCGGTTGCCACATCGGCGACAAAGACGCGATGGCGAAATTGCGGCGCATTCGGGGCCTCGATGAACGCCACCATTTCACACTGATGTGCCGTGATCTATCGGAATTGGCGGCATTTGCGCGAACCGATAATGCGCAATACCGCTTACTGAAAAAGCTGACCCCCGGGCCTTACACCTTCATTCTCGAGGGTACGCGTGAATTGCCTCGACGCATTCTTCATCCGCGCCGCAAGACGATCGGCGTACGCATTCCGGATCATCCGATCGTACAAGGGCTGATGCGCGAGCTGGATGAACCATTGTTGTCCACGACGCTCATCCTTCCCGAGCAAGAAGGCCCCATTGAAGACCCGCAGGTCATTCGACGCCTGCTTGAGCACGAGCTCGATCTCATCATCGATGCGGGACCTTGCGGCGCCCACATGACCACCGTGGTCGACTTGACGGGCAACGCCGTGGAAATCGTTCGGGAAGGCAAGGGCGCCATTGCGCCGTTGGCGCACTGAAACCCCTCGCATTTCAATGTCGCGGAGCTGCTCTGTTAGAATGGCCGCCGTCCGATAAAAAGATCGACCACCGGTTGTCTATGTCCTACTTCGGTCAATGCGAAAGCACCGGCACGTCGACAATGCGAACTCAAGGAATTCAATAAGCTATGTACGCGGAGCGCGTTGTCTCCGGAATGCGGCCTACCGGCAGCCTCCATCTTGGCCACTATCATGGCGCCTTAAAAAACTGGGTCCGACTGCAGAGCGAATATCCCTGCCTGTATTTCGTTGCCGATTGGCATGCACTGACCACCCATTACGACACGCCCGAAGTAATCGAAGAGAATGTGTGGGAAATGGTGATCGACTGGCTCGCCGCCGGGGTCGATCCCGCTCAGGCCACTCTCTTCATTCAATCGCGCGTGCCCGAGCATGCGGAATTGCATACCTTGCTCTCGATGATCACACCGCTCGGTTGGCTCGAACGCGTGCCGACTTATAAGGATCAGCAGGAAAAACTCGCCGAGAAAGATCTGTCGACCTACGGTTTTCTTGGCTATCCGCTGCTGCAAAGTGCGGACGTACTGATTTATCGCGCGCAATACGTACCTGTCGGTGAAGATCAAGTGCCGCACATCGAACTCACGCGCGAAATCGCGCGGCGGTTCAATCATGTTTTCGGTCGTGAAGCGGGCTTCGAGGAAAAAGCGCTCGATGCGGTAAAAAAACTCGGCAGCCGCAAAGCGAAGCTCTACCGCGAATTGCGTACACGCTACCAGGAGCAGGGCGACGAGGGTGCGCTTGAGTCGGCGAAGGCCGTATTAGATGAAGCGCAGAATCTATCTGTCGGCGATCGCGAGCGCCTCTTTGGTTACCTCGAAGGCGGCGGCCGCATGATCCTGGTCGAACCCGAAGCGCTGCTCACTACCGCTTCAAAGCTGCCTGGCCTCGATGGCGACAAAATGTCGAAGTCCTATGGCAACACCATTGGCCTGCGAGAGGATGCCGAATCGGTCACCAAAAAAATCCGCACCATGCCTACCGATCCCGCACGCGTGAAACGTAGCGATCCGGGCGAGCCGACTAAATGTCCGGTATGGCAATTCCACTTGGTGTACTCGGACGACAACACGCAGCAATGGGTGCAACAGGGTTGCCGGACGGCGGGCATCGGTTGCCTTGAGTGCAAGCAGCCGGTCATCGACAAGGTCTTGGCGGAACAGGCGCCGATGCGGGAGCGCGCGCAACGTTATTTGGACGACCCTTCGTTGGTGCGCAATATCATTGCGGACGGCTGTGACAATGCGCGCGAAATGGCGCGCGAGACAATGCGCGAGGTGCGCGAAGCGATGGGACTGGATTACACATGAGCACCGAAGCGGAATTGCAATTGGTCGCGCCCCATCCGGTGGCGAAGATACGCGGCGAGCCGCTGCTGGCGATGCCGACCGACCTTTATATCCCGCCGGATGCGCTGGAAGTCATTCTTGATAACTTCGAGGGACCGCTGGATCTATTGCTTTATCTGATCCGCAAAGCGAACGTCGATATTCTCGACATCCCCATGGCAAAGCTCACTGCACAATATCTCCAGTATGTCGAAGCGATGCGGCGCACGAATCTCGAGCTGGCTGCCGAATATCTCGTCATGGCGGCGATTCTGATCGAAATCAAATCGCGCATGCTTCTGCCGCACTTGAAGGAAGTCGAGGACGATAGCGGCCTCGATCCACGGGCGGAACTCGTGCGCCGTCTGCTTGAGTACGAACAAATAAAGCTTGCGGCACAACGCATCAATGCGCTGCCACAGCATGGGCGCGACTTCTTTTCGGTCGAAGTTTGGATCGAGCAGACACTCGTGAAACGCCTTCCGCAAGTGCATGTTCAAGACCTTGAAAACGCCTGGCGGCATTTACTGACCCAGGCACGGGTCAGGCAGCATCATAAAATCCGCAAAGACGAACTGTCGGTGCGCGAATACATGTCGCTCATTTTGCGCAAACTCGGCGAAGGCGTGTTCCATGAGTTCACGACACTCTTCGACCCATGGAAAGGCGTGCCCGTCCTGGTCGTTAGCTTCCTAGCCGTTCTTGAGCTGGCACGGGAAAGCCTGATCGAGATCACGCAGGCGGAGCCGTTCGCGCCCATTTATGTGAAACTCGCCGGACTTGAATTGAGCGGCGATGCCGAGAATTTGTAGGATCAGGAAACCACGATGCTGAACCCCGCCGATGTCAAAACTATCCTCGAGACCGCACTGCTCGCCAGTCAGGAGCCGATGCCCATCGGCAATCTGCGGCGGCTGTTCGACGAAGAGATCAGCGTCGATACGATTCGGTGCCTGCTTGATGAACTGCGCGAGCAGTGGGCCGAGCGCGGCGTAGAGCTGGTGAATCTCGCCAGTGGATGGCGATTCCAGACTCGACCCGAAATGCAGCGCTATCTGGACCGCGTAAGCGGCGAAAAAGCGCCGCGTTATTCGCGCGCCGTAATGGAAACACTCGCAATCATCGCCTACCGCCAACCCGTTACGCGTGGCGACATTGAAGACATTCGAGGCGTGACCGTTTCGGCGAACATTGTCAAAACACTTGAAGAGCGGGGCTGGATCGACGTCGTCGGCCATCGCGATACGCCGGGCAAACCCGCGCTTTACGCGACCACCAAAGCTTTCCTGGACGATCTGGGATTGCGCTCTTTGCAGGAGTTGCCGCCCCTTGAAGAAATCAGCCAAAGCATCGACTCCGACACGCCGGTCTTCGCGCCCGCGGCCAGTGAGTTCCAAGAACCCCAGCCCACCGGCGAACCCGCCGAAATCACGACCGGCGAAAGCGGGACCCTCGATATCGAAGAAACCGAAAGCGGCGAAAGCCAAGTCGCCGCTACGGCGCCCGACCGGGACGCCATCGGCGACGAGGACGAGCCCGCCATCCGCCAGGCCGCCACGGCCCACTAAGCACAACGCCCCGACGCCCGAAGGTACCGGGGAGAAACTACAAAAGGTATTGGCGCAGCTGGGGCTTGGCTCCCGACGTGACATGGAGCGGTGGATCGCCGATGGGCAGGTGCACGTCAATAGCCGGCTCGCGCATCTGGGTCAGCGCGTAACGCCCGAAGATCGGGTGAAGGTCCGTGGACGATTGGTGCGCTTGCGCTTCGAAGACGATGCGCCGCGTGTGCTGCTGTATCACAAGCCGGCCGGTGAAATCGTTTCCATGGACGACCCCCAGGGCCGGCCTACGGTGTTCGACAATCTCCCCCGGCTGCGGGGTGGCCGCTGGATCGCCGTAGGACGGCTCGATTTCAATACCGGCGGCTTGCTGATCCTCACCACCTCCGGGGAGTTGGCTGCGAGATTGATGCACCCTCGGTACGAGATCGAGCGCGAATACGCGGTGCGCATCGCCGGCGAGCTTACGCAAGAGCAGGTCGAGCGCCTGCATAACGGCATTGAGCTGGACGATGGCGTGGCGCGCTTCGATCAAGTCACCGACGAGGGCGGCCGCGGACTCAACCATTGGTATCGTGTCATTCTTCGCGAAGGTAGAAACCGCGAGGTCCGGCGAATCTTCGAAGCCTTGGATTTAACGGTCAGTCGTTTGATCCGTGTGCGTTTCGGTCCCATCGAACTGTCGCCTCGTCTGAAGCGCGGCATGTCCCGAGAGCTCTCACCCGTCGAGGTGCGCCAGCTACTCACCGCACTGGAAACGCCGGCCAGCTAAGCCTCGGCCAAGCGCTATCCCGTTGTCCCAAGGGGGCTTGTCTGCTAAACTCCTGCCGCTTTGGAAGAGCCCGTCCAGGCGGTTGAGGCGGCGGGCTTTGGCAAGATGGGCTTCGAGCCCATTTTTTGTTTGTGTTGCGGGAATAGCGGTTCATGGCGAGCGTCGAACAAGTGCTGGAGACGACCATCGGCGGCCTGGGTTATGAACTCGTGGATTTCGAGTTCGGGCGCGGGCGTTTCATGCGCGTGTTCATCGATCACCCGGCCGCAAAAGGCGGCCATATCAAGGTGGAAGATTGTGAGTTGGTAACGCGTCAGCTGCAGCGCGTGTTACCCGTGGAAGGCATCGAGTACGAGCGGCTGGAAGTTTCCTCGCCCGGCCTGGATCGCGTGTTGAAGAAGCCGGCCGATTTTCGCCGC
>DATEOW010000201.1:0-21480 GCA_035273665.1 Burkholderiales bacterium
AGGCATCGAGTACGAGCGCCTGGAAGTGTCTTCGCCCGGGTTGGATCGCGTGCTGAAGAAGCCGGCGGATTTTCGCCGCTTCGTGGGCGAAAAAGCCGAAGTGCGTTTACGGCTTGCCTTGGAAGGACGCCGTCGTTTTACGGGCGTGCTGAAGAGTGCGAACGAAGAAGCGGTCGAATTGGATGTGGAGGGGCACATGCACGTGTTTCCCTTCACCAACGTGGATAGAGCCCGGCTGGTGCCGAAGCTGTAGGAGAGTAGATAAATGAGTCGCGAGTTGCTGTTATTGGTTGATGCGCTGGCGCGCGAGAAGAACGTTCAAAAGGACGTCGTCTTCGGCGCGCTCGAGCAAGCCATCGCGTCCGCCACCAAAAAACGCTACACCGACGACGTCGATGTACGCGTGGCCATCGACCGCGAGACGGGCGATTTCGAATCCTTTCGCCGCTGGCAGGTCGTGTCCGACGAGACGATCGAAAACCCCGCCGCGCAAATCAAATTGTCCGACGCCAAGGAAGATGACGAGAGCATCGAGGTCGAGGACTACATTGAAGAGCCTTTAGAGCCGATCGAGTTCGGCCGCATCGGTGCGCAAGCCGCCAAACAGGTGATCTTGCAGAAAATTCGCGATGCCGAACGGGAGCAGATTCTTCAGGACTTCCTCGGTCGCGGCGACAAACTCGTTACCGGTTCCATCAAACGCATGGAGCGCGGCAACGCGATCGTCGAATCCGGGCGCGTTGAAGCGGTGCTTCCGCGCGATCAAATGATTCCTAAAGAAAATCTGCGGGTCGGCGATCGCGTGCGCGCCTATTTACTGCGCATCGACCGCAATCTGCGCGGTCCGCAGTTGGTGCTCTCGCGCACTGCGCCCGAGTTCATCATGGAACTGTTTCGCCTCGAAGTGCCCGAAATCGAGGAAGGTTTGTTGAAGATCGAGTCCGCCGCCCGCGATCCGGGCGTTCGCGCCAAGATCGCCGTGCACACGAGCGACAAGCGCATCGATCCCATCGGCACGTGTGTGGGCATGCGCGGCTCGCGCGTACAAGCAGTTACGCAGGAACTGGCCGGTGAGCGTGTCGATATCGTGTTGTGGTCGGCTGATCCAGCGCAGTTGGTAATCGGCGCATTGGCGCCTGCCGACGTGATGTCGATCGTCGTCGACGAAGAAAAACACAGCATGGATGTCGTGGTGGACGAGGAGAACCTTGCCATCGCCATCGGCCGCAGCGGCCAGAACGTACGCCTTGCATCGGAAATGACCGGCTGGCAGATCAACCTGATGACCGAGCAGGAATCGAAGGAAAAGAACGAGGCGGAAAGTACAACCACTCGCGCGCTGTTCATGGAAAAGCTGGACGTGGATGAAGAGGTGGCGGACATCCTGGTGCAGGAAGGCTTTACGTCCCTTGAAGAAGTGGCGTACGTCCCCATCACTGAAATGCTGGAAATCGAATCCCTCGACGAAAACATCGTCAATGAATTACGCAGCCGAGCGCGCGATGCGCTGCTCGTTCAGGCGATTAAGACGGAAGAAGAAGCCGAGGGTGTGGACCAGAATCTGCTCTCGCTCGAGGGTGTGGACGCCGAACTTGTAGCGAAACTCGCGGAAGGCGGCGTCAAGACACGCGACGATCTTGCCGATCTTGCCGTGGATGAATTATCCGAGATGACGGGCATGGACGAAGAGAGCGCAAAGTCGCTCATCATGCGCGCCCGCGCGCATTGGTTCGAATAGGAATGCAGGGTCAAGGGGCCACTACCCCTTAAAATCCCCGCCAAGTCAGGAAGCTTTAATGGACGGGGAAGCAGAACTAAAGCTTCCAATAGGAAATTAGATGGCTCAAACGAGTGTTGCGCAGTTTGCCGGTGAACTCAAAGTGGCCCCCGCGGTGCTGCTTGAGCAGCTGCGCGCGGCGGGCGTCAACAAAAGCGTCGCCGAGGATGTACTGAGCGAGCAGGACAAAACGAAGCTCCTGGACTATTTGCGTAAGTCACATGGCGCGACCGACGCGAAAAACAAAATCACGCTGACCCGCAAACAGACCTCGGAAATCAAAAAATCCGATTCAAGCGGCAAATCGCGCACCATCCAGGTCGAAGTGCGTAAGAAGCGGGTGTTCGTCAAACGCGACGCGAACGATACGCCGGCACCTGAGGTCGTCGAAGCACCCCCAGTGGTGGTGCCCGAACCGCCACCACCAGCGGCCAAGGCTGCGCCACCAGTCGATGCGCAGCAACTTGAACTGCGCAAAGAAGAAGAGCGGCGCCACCAAGAGCTCGCTTCGCGACAAGCCGCAGAAGTGGCCGAGCGGCAAGAACGCGACCGCAAGCTGATTGAACAGCGTGAAGCGGAACAGCGCGTTGCCGAGGAGGCATCGCGGGCCCCAACGGCAACGCCACCCGCCGACACAACCTTGCATCGGCCCAAAACCGCGCCGGGTGCGGCGGATAAAAAGGCCAAGAAACCCGTTAAGACCGTAACGGTGTGGAAAGACGAAAGCGCGAAGAAGCGCACGCTCAAAACTCGCGGCGATACGGGCGGTGGAGGCTGGCACGCGAAGGCGGGCGGAGGGCGACATCGCGGCCATAGCGCCGAAGCAGTGCCTGCCTTCAGCGCCCCGGCGGAGCCGGTCGTGCGTGAAGTGCATGTGCCGGAAACCGTTACCGTCGCGGACCTGGCGCACAAGATGTCGATGAAGGCCGCCGAACTCATCAAAGTGTTGATGAAGCTCGGGCAGATGGTCACCATCAATCAGGTACTCGATCAAGAGACCGCGATGATTGTCGTGGAAGAAGCCGGTCATAAGGCGATAGCCGCCAAGCTCGATGATCCGGAAGCCTATCTCGTGGACGATACCGAGCATCATGCTGCCGAAGCCAGCACGCGCGCGCCTGTGGTCACGGTAATGGGTCACGTGGACCATGGTAAGACGTCGCTCCTGGATTACATCCGTCGCGCGAAGGTCGCGGCGGGCGAAGCGGGTGGCATCACCCAGCATATTGGCGCTTATCACGTCGAAACGCCCCGCGGCATGATCACTTTCCTCGACACCCCGGGCCACGAGGCCTTTACCTCTATGCGTGCGCGCGGCGCCAAAGTGACCGATTTGGTCATTCTTGTGGTCGCGGCGGACGACGGCGTCATGCCGCAGACCATTGAGGCGATTCATCACGCGCAGGCCGCGAAAGTGCCGATCGTCGTTGCGATGAATAAGATCGACAAGCCGGATGCCAATCCGGATCGAGTCAAGCAGGAGTTGGTTGCGCAACAAGTGTTGCCTGAAGAATACGGCGGCGACTCGCCTTTCGTTCCGGTGTCGGCGAAGACCGGTGCAGGGATCGATGACTTGCTTGAGCAAGTGCTGTTGCAGGCCGAGGTGTTGGAACTCAAGGCGCCCATTGACGCACCTGCCAAAGGGATTGTCATCGAGGCGCGGCTCGACAAAGGTAAGGGCCCCGTAGCGACGGTGCTTGTCCAATCAGGGACGCTCAAGCGCGGCGACATGCTTCTCGCGGGTGCGGTATTCGGCCGGATTCGCGCGATGCTGGATGAAAACGGCAAGCCGATTCAAAGCGCGGGTCCCTCGATCCCCGTGGAGATTCAGGGTTTGTCCGAAGTGCCCAACGCCGGGGACGAAATGATGGTGTTGAGCGACGAACGTAAAGCACGCGAAATCGCCCTGTTCCGCCAAGGCAAGTTCCGTGATGTGAAGCTGGCGAAACAGCAAGCCGCCAAACTGGAAAACATGTTCGACCAAGTGGGCGAGGGCGAAGTCAAGTTGCTGCCTCTGGTCGTGAAAGCGGACGTGCAGGGCTCGCAAGAAGCGTTAGTGCATGCGTTGGCGAAACTTTCCACGAATGAAGTTCGTGTGAGCGTAATGCACGCAGGCGTGGGGGCTATTACCGATTCCGATGTCAATCTCGCATTGGCATCCAAGGCGGTCATCATTGGTTTCAATACGCGCGCCGACGCCACCGCACGCAAGCTGGCGGAAAGCGCCGGCGTGGATATCCGCTACTACAACATCATTTACGACGCAGTCGATGAAGTGAAAGCGGCGCTTTCGGGCATGCTGTCGCCGGAGAAGCGCGAACAGATTCTGGGCCTGGTAGAAATACGGCAGGTCTTCCGTATATCGAAAGTCGGCGCAGTGGCCGGTTGCTACGTGCTCGAAGGCCTCGTGAAGAGAAACGGCTTGGTTCGTATTCTGCGCGACAACGTGGTCATCCATACCGGAGAGTTGGATTCGCTCAAACGCTTCAAGGATGACGTCAAGGAAGTCAAAGCCGGTTTCGAATGCGGACTATCCATCAAGAACTTCAACGAGATCGAAGTAGGCGATCAAGTGGAAGTTTACGAAGTTCAGGAAGTCGCGCGGAGTTTGTAGGCGGGCGCGTTCGCCGTTCAAAGCGTGTCTTCTAATGAGGCTTTCTGATGAATGCAATTGCGAGTTCAAAGCGATGCAGCAGTTTTCGACTTTTCCCTCGCTCGCGTGGCTTCGCCGGCTCGCGACCTTCCTCGGCAAGTCCTGGGTCCTGAGATGGCTAATTCGCAACGGGTGCGCCGTGTCGCCGATCAAATCCAGCGCGAGCTCTCGGATATCATCCGCAATGAACTGAAAGACCCCCGCGTAGGGATGATTACCCTGACCGGCGTAGAGATGTCGCCCGATCTGACGCACGCCAAGGTGTTCTTCACGAGTTTGGTTGATGGTTCGCAGGATGAAGTGCTTGTTGGACTGCGTCGTGCCGCTGGGTTCCTTCGCTCCCAACTCGGGCAGCGCATCAAGATCCACAACACACCCGAACTGCATTTCGAGTACGACGCATCGATCGCCGAAGGCGTCCGTCTATCCAAGTTGATCGATGCGGCGGTGCAAAGCGCGCCGGCCGATCGCGAGGAATGAACCAGGCGCAGCGGCGCGTTCGACGCCATATCGACGGCGTATTGCTTTTGGACAAACCGCTTGGTTTATCTTCCAACACGGCCCTTCAACGCGTCAAAAGACTTTTCAATGCGGAGAAAGCCGGTCATAGCGGTACCTTGGACCCGTTGGCGACAGGGCTTCTCCCCATCCTGCTCGGAGAAGCGACCAAGTTCGGCGCTTTTCTTCTCGATAGCGATAAAACCTATTTAGCCGAAGTGCACTTCGGTATCCGCACCGACACCGGCGATGCGGAGGGGGAAGTCATTTCAGAAGTTGAAGCAAGCTTTCGCGCGGAACAGCTCGCCGTCGCGATGCATGCTTTTCGCGGACCCATCCGTCAAGTGCCGCCCATGTACTCAGCGCTCAAACGAGACGGCAAGGCGCTCTATGAGTACGCTCGTGCTGGAGAAACAGTCGAACGCTTGCCCCGCGATGTGACGATCCATGCGTTCGATCTCATCCGTTTCGAGGCGCCGCTCGCGGAATTCAGAGTCCGCTGCAGCAAAGGCACCTACATTCGAACACTGGCGGAGGATCTGGGGATTGCCCTCGGCTGTGGGGCCCATTTGAAGGCTTTGAGGCGGGAAGCCGCCGGTCGTTTCGAACTCAAGAGAGCCGTCACCTTGGCAACGCTCGAGGTTTCCGGGGAGAGTGAGCGGGATGCGCATTTACTGTCACTTGAAGCGCTTTTGGATGACTTGCCCGCCCTAAACCTGGATTCGGAACAGACGCGGCGCTTCTGCCAAGGGCAGGTTCTCCAGGGCCCGTGGCCGCAGGGGGAGCGCGTCAGAATAATAGGGGACGGCGGCAGGTTTTTGGGCGTCGGAAAGGTCGATGTCGCCGCCCGTCTACACCCCAGCCGTTTACTGCGTATTTAAGGCTCCAAAGCACGCTCAGCCTTGTGCATCGCCCTGATTACAGTATAAAATCGCGCGCTTTCCAGGAGCGTATACAGAAAATGGTAGCGAGTACCGCGCAAAAGGCGCAAATCATCCAAACGCATCAGCGTGCCGCCGGCGACACCGGCTCTCCCGAAGTGCAAGTTGCCTTACTGACTTCCCGCATCAATGAGCTGACGGAGCACTTTAAAGCGCACGTCAAAGATCACCATTCCCGCCGCGGTTTGCTGAAAATGGTGAGCCAGCGTCGCAAGATGCTGGATTACCTGAAGCGCACCAACGCAGACAACTACCGCAAGCTGATCGAACAGCTTGGCCTGCGTAAGTAATATCCCGCTGACGCCCGCGACCTCATCGTGGGCGTTTTTGTATCCGATTTCCCCATCGCAGGGCGCCGCCGCGGTTAGTTTGTGCTGCGGGTTCCTGTCGCCATTTGAATCCTAAGGAGATGGCGTTGAAACTTAATCTTAAAGCTACGAAAAAAACCTTCACCTACGGCGCTCACCAAGTGACGATGGAAACGGGCGAAGTCGCTCGGCAATCTACCGGCGCCGTGCTGATCAACATGGATGACACCGTGGTCCTTTGTGCCGTGACGGCGTCCAAGGACAGCAAACCGGGGCAGGACTTCTTCCCCTTGACGGTCGACTACGTCGAGAAGACCTACGCCGCAGGGAAGATCCCCGGCGGTTTCTTCAAGCGCGAAGGTAAACAAAGCGAAAAAGAGATCCTGACTTCGCGCCTGATCGACCGTCCAATCAGACCGCTCTTTCCGGAAGGCTTTTATAACGAAGTCCAGGTCGTCGCGACGGTTATGTCCGTCAACCCGGAAGTCGATCCCGATATCGTCGCAATGATCGGCTGTTCCGCCGCTTTGACTATTGCGGGGTTGCCGTTCAACGGCCCAATCGGCGCAGCGCGCGTCGGCTATATCGGCGGTCAGTATGTATTGAATCCGACAGCGTCCCAACTCAAAGAGAGTCAACTCAACTTGGTCGTCGCCGGTACCGAACACGCGGTGCTGATGGTCGAGTCCGAGGCGCAGGAATTGCCTGAAACCGTGATGCTCGGCGCTGTAGTGCATGGCCACGAGCAGATGCAGGTCGCGATCAACGCCATCAACGAATTGGCGGATGAGGCGGGCAAACCGCAATGGGATTGGCAACCGGCCGCGAAGAACGAAGCGCTCATCGCACGTATCAACGAACTGGCCGAAACCAAAGTTCGCGAGGCGTTCCGCATCAAGCAGAAGCAAGTCCGTAACGACCGTCTGAACGAAATTCGTAATGCGACCATTGAAGCGCTGACCAGCGGCAACGAAACGCCCATCGACGTCAACCTTGTCAAAGAGACCTTTTTCAATTTGGAAGCGCGCATCGTGCGCAGTCAAATCCTGGACGGCGAACCGCGTATTGACGGTCGCGACACGCGCACCGTGCGGCCTATCGACGTACGTGTCGGCGTGCTGCCGCGGACGCATGGATCCGCACTGTTTACCCGTGGCGAAACGCAGGCCTTGGTCGTTGCGACGCTGGGGACCGGCCGTGACGAGCAGATCATCGATGCGTTGATGGGCGAGTACAAAGACCGCTTCATGCTTCACTACAACATGCCTCCCTATGCGACGGGCGAAACCGGCCGCATGGGCGCGCCCCGCCGTCGCGAGATCGGCCACGGACGCCTTGCTAAACGTGCCTTGCTCGCGATGTTGCCCAGCCCCGAAGAGTTCGCCTACAGCATGCGCGTGGTCTCTGAAATCACGGAATCCAACGGCTCCAGTTCCATGGCATCCGTGTGCGGCGGCAGCCTGGCGCTGATGGATGCAGGTGTGCCGATGAAGAATCACGTGGCGGGGATCGCGATGGGCCTGATCAAGGAAGGCAACCGCTTCGCCGTACTGACCGACATCCTGGGCGATGAAGATCACCTCGGCGACATGGATTTCAAAGTCGCGGGAAGCGAAAACGGCATCACGGCCTTGCAGATGGATATCAAGATCGAGGGCATCACCAAAGAGATCATGCAAGTTGCACTGTCGCAGGCGCAGACCGCTCGTCTGCATATTCTGCAGATGATGAAAGACGCGCTGCAAGGCTCGCGCGGCGAGATCTCCTCCTTTGCGCCTCGCATCATCAAGCTGAAAATTAACCCGGAAAAAATCCGCGATGTGATCGGCAAAGGCGGGATTGTCATCCGCGGTATCCAAGAAGAAACAGGTACGACCATCGAAATTACGGATGACGGCACCATCAGCATTGCGTGCGTGAGCGCTGAAGGTGGCGAGGCCGCTAAGAAGAAGATCGAAGAAATCACCGCTGAAGTGGAAGTGGGCCGCGTCTATGACGGCACGGTACTGCGTTTGCTGGACTTCGGAGCGATTGTCAGTGTCTTGCCGGGCAAGGACGGTCTTCTCCACATTTCGCAGATCAGCCATCAGCGTGTTAACGCTGTGAGCGACTTCCTCAAAGAAGGCCAGGCCGTGAAAGTGAAAGTGCTGGAAGCCGATGAAAAAGGGCGTTTGCGCCTGTCGATGAAGGCGCTAGCCGAGCAGCCAGCTGCGCCCGCCACCGAAACCCCACAGTAGGCGGAATCGGCGCACAAAAAGGACGCTGCGGCGTCCTTTTTGTTTGTATAAGGATAGATATGCGTGTCGAGTTATATGGCATTCCCAATTGCGAAACGGTGAAGAAGGCGCTTGCCTGGCTTGCCGATCACGATGTGAATGTACAGTTTCACAATTTCAAGAAGGAAGGCCTCGCGCCGGCCAAGGTCAAAAGCTGGTTGAAGCAGGTCGAATGGAGCCGCTTGCTTAATCGCAAAGGCACGACCTGGCGCAAGCTTGACGAAGAGACTCAGGCCTCAATCACGACTGCAGCCGCCGCAACGCGCTTGATGTGCGAACAGCCCAGCATCGTCAAACGTCCCGTCGTCGAGTATGGCGCTAAACTGTTACTCGGTTTTGATCCCCAACATTACGCGGAAGCTTTTAAGAAATGAGCGCCACCCTTGATCTCGCGTGCGAATTGATCTCGCGTCGCTCGCTTACCCCGGATGATGCAGGCTGCCAACAACTGATCATTGAGCGGTTACAACGGATAGGTTTCCAGTGCGAGAGTATTTGTCTCAACGGAGTGACGAACCTGTGGGCGAGGCGCGGTACCGCTGCGCCAGTCTTCTGTTTTGCCGGGCACACCGACGTGGTTCCCACTGGGCCTCTGGACGAGTGGACCTCCGATCCTTTCACGCCGGTCATACGCGAAGGTCGCTTATACGGTCGTGGGGCGGCGGACATGAAGACCTCTGTGGCAGCTTTCGTGACTTCGGTGGAAGCCTTCATCGCCGCGCACCCGGATCATCGTGGCTCGATCGCTTTACTGATCACTTCCGACGAAGAGGGTATTGCAACGGATGGCACTGTCCAAGTCGTCGAGCGGCTCGCGGCACGCGGGGAGAGAATCGACTTTTGTCTCGTAGGCGAGCCGAGTGGCGTTCATCGTTTGGGCGACACGATCAAGAACGGTCGACGCGGTTCGCTGTCGGGCACCTTGCAAGTGCGAGGCATCCAGGGGCATATTGCCTATCCGCAATTGGGCCTCAATCCGATTCATAAGGCGCTTCCTGCGTTGAGCGAATTGAGTGCGATTGAATGGGATCGGGGCAACGAAGACTTTCCGCCAACCAGTTTTCAAATCTCGAATATCCGCGCCGGTACGGGCGCGACGAATGTCATTCCCGGCACGCTGGAGGTCTTGTTCAATTTTCGCTTTTCTACCGAAAGCACGGACGACAGCTTGCGCCACAGGGTGCACGAGGTCCTCGACCGACATGGTCTCGAATACAGCCTCGATTGGTTCCTTTCCGGCAGTCCTTTCCTTACCCCTCGCGGTGAACTTGTGAGTATCGCGCGCGCGGCCATCAAGGAAGAAACCGGTATCGACGTTACGCTCTCCACGACCGGCGGCACCTCCGACGGGCGCTTTATCGCGCGTATCTGTTCGGAAATCATCGAGCTTGGGCCTGTTAACCTCTCCATTCATCGATTGGACGAACACGTCGATGTTGCGGCGGTCGATTCCCTGCACCGCATCTACGTTCGTGTGTTGGAAAAGCTTCTTGCCTGAATGGTTGCCACGAGCGAGCCACAACGAACGGTAGCGATAGCGCTTGAAATTGCCGCCAGCCGTTTCGAGAAAGCGCGCTTGGTTTTCGGGCACGGTACACATAACGCATACGACGAGGCGGCCTGGCTCATGTTGCATGTGTTGAAGGCGCCGATCGATACGCTTCAACCCTTACTTCAACGCCTTCTCACCGCTTCAGAGCAGTCGGCGTTTGACGCCTTGGTGGAACGACGAATCAATGAACGGAAGCCGGCGGCGTATCTACTGCAGGAGGCGTGGCTGGGCCAGTATCGCTTCTATGTCGATGAACGGGTGATCGTCCCGCGTTCATTCATCGCAGAGTTGCTGCAGGAACGATTACAACCCTGGGTCGACCAACCGGGGAAGCGCATGGAGGTATTGGATCTATGCACGGGCTCCGGTTGCTTGGCCATCTGCGCCGCACTTAATTTTCCACGCGCCGTCTTGACCGCAGCCGATCTCTCGCGTGAAGCACTCGAGGTCGCGAAGCGCAATGTCCGCGACTACGAGCTGGAATCCCGCATCACGCTTTTCGAATCGGATCTCTTCAGACAATTGCCGCCGCAACAATACGACATCATCCTCAGTAATCCACCTTATGTGGATGCAGCTTCGATGAGCCGCTTGCCACGCGAATATCGGCACGAGCCGCGCATGTCGCTCGCCTCGGGAAAAGATGGGCTGGATGCCGTGCGCGTCATTCTGCGCAGTGCAAGAGCATTTCTGAAAGAGCGTGGTTTGTTGATCGTGGAAATCGGCCACAATCGCAGCCAACTAGAGCGGACCTTCCCGCACTTGCCTTTTACATGGCTCGAAGTGAGTGCGGGGGAGCAGTTTGTTTTTCTGCTAACGCGTGAGCAGTTGCTCTAGCTTTGTTGGCGTAACAACGCAGGGTGAGAGAAATGGTTTTTAAGGCCATGCATAACGGCCTTGATGCCATCTTCTTCGAGGAGATCGAGCAGTCGCTCTAGGTCAGCCCTACTATCCGGCAAGTCGATCGCGCGGCCATCGATCTCGCGCACGAACATGAGCGGCGCAACGATGGCGAAGTACATCTGATTCTTGCCGTTTTCACCCAAGACTTCTAATAAACGGCACAACGCGCGCGCCCCCGGTTTTTTCAAACCTATACGGCGATTGCGTGCATCGGTGACGACGACTTGCTGCTCTTCGCCTCGGCTCATGACGGGCGTGCGAGGCTTCAATGCGACGCTTTTCATCTGCTCGAAGCATTCCCGCGTTATAAAAGTGCGCACATTATTGCCCTTCGAGGAAAAAAGACAATCGGCCACAAGACGGTGGGTAAAACTTTGGGCGCAGGATATGCTAATAGATATCAGTAACTTATAGGGATGTCTGGCAGAATTAGGGCGCCTCGGCGCACCTAAGCCATTTGGCCTAGGCAAAGATGGGGTGGCTGATGGGACTCGAACCCACGACGACTGGAATCACAATCCAGGACTCTACCAACTGAGCTACAGCCACCACTGAGACTGGCGTGCCCGACAGGAATCGAACCTGTAACCCCCAGCTTAGAAGGCTGGTGCTCTATCCAGTTGAGCTACGGGCACTTTTCGAGACCATTGTCGGGTACGAAACTGGTCGGGGTGGAGAGATTTGAACTCCCGACATCCTGGTCCCAAACCAGGCGCGCTACCAGGCTACGCTACACCCCGAAGGGGGCGTAGTTTAAGCGCTACGGGGAGTAAGGGTCAAACTCAGGCGCAACGAGGGCTGTCCCGAGGGGGCTAAGCCGCTTTCTCGTCACTCATATCGAGTTTGAATTCGGTGAAGGAAGCGCCACTTGCGGCTTGCTCGGCGGCCTGGTGGGGCACGTTCAACTTGGGCGCCGGCGGAGCAGCCGGTTGTGCCTCACTGTTGTTCATCAGCCACATCAGGTTATTCGCCGAATCGGCGTTCGCGAGCGCCTCTTCCTTGGTAATGCGGCCCTCGCGCACCATATTGAACAGTGCTTGCTCGAAGGTCTGGGAACCGGGCGAAAGGCTTTTTTCCATCGCCTCTTTGATTTCGTTGACCTGACCTTGTTCGATCAAATCGGCGATGTGGCGGGAGTTCAGCATTACCTCAACGGCCGGCGTACGTTCGCCTTTCGTATTGCGTATCAAACGCTGGGACACGACACACCGCAAGGAAGCAGAGAGATCCTGCAGCAAGGCAGGGCGGTTTTCCAAAGGATAGAAACTGATGATTCGATTGAGCGCGTGATAGGCATTGTTGGCATGCAGGGTGGCCAAACACAAATGGCCCGACTGCGCATAAGCAATTGCCATCGTCATCGCTTCTCGATCGCGGATCTCACCGATGAGAATGACGTCCGGCGCCTGTCGCAACGCATTGCGCAGGGCGACGTGGTATGACTGCGCATCGGTGCCCAGTTCGCGCTGATTGACGATGGATTTCTTATGCTTGAACAGGAATTCGATCGGATCTTCGATGGTGATGATATGACCGGCCATCTGTTCATTGCGAAAATCGATCATCGCCGCGAGCGAGGTGGACTTGCCGGACCCCGTTGCGCCGACCATGAGCACCAAGCCGCGCTTCTCCAGCACGATTTCTTTGAGTACGGGCGGCAGGTTGAGGGTATCGAATCCAGGGACGTTGCCTGGAATGAAGCGGACAACCATGGCGGGCGTCGTGCGCTGCATGAAGCAGCTGATCCGAAAGCTACCCAGGCCCTGGATAGGATAAGACGTGTTGAGTTCGAAGCTTTGATCGAACTCCTGCAACTGCTTCTCGGTAAGAATCTCCGTCATCATGCCGCGCACCATGTCGGGCTTGATGATCTGCTGATTCACGGGGATGCTGCTGCCGTTGATCTTGATCGCGATGGGGGCGCCGACCGACACGAAAATATCGGAGGCGTTCTTTTCCGCCATCAGTTCGAAGAGCCGCTTCATCGCCATCGGTATTTCTCCTTGTAGGCGCGTCAGCGGCCGAAGCTTGGCTATTCGCGCAGCAGCTCGTTGATGCTTGTCTTCGCACGGGTCTTCGCATCGACCTGCTTGACGATCACGGCTGCATAGAGCGCGTATTTTCCGTCCGCGCTAGGGAGGCTGCCAGGAACTACTACCGATCCCGCCGGGACACGGCCATAGAGGACGCGGTCATTGGCACGGTCATAGATTCGGGTACTCATTCCGATGAAAACTCCCATTGAAATCACAGAGTTTTCTTCGACAATGACCCCTTCCACCACTTCCGACCGGGCGCCGACAAAACAGTTGTCTTCAATAATGGTGGGGTTGGCTTGCAATGGTTCCAGCACGCCGCCGATGCCTACGCCGCCGGACAAGTGCACGCCTTTGCCAATTTGCGCACAACTGCCTACCGTCGCCCAGGTATCGACCATCGTGCCTTCGTCGACGTATGCACCGATATTGACGTATGAAGGCATGAGCACCGCGTTCTTCGCAATGTATGAGCCGCGCCGCGCCATGGCCGGGGGCACAACCCGAAAACCGCCCGCAGCGAAATCGGCCGGAGTGTAATGGGCGAATTTGCTTTGCACCTTGTCGTAATACTGTGTCGACGAACCGGGCAAGACTTGGTTGTCGTGCAAGCGAAAAGACAGCAGCACTGCCTTCTTAATCCACTGATGCGTTTTCCATTCGCCCTCTATTTTTTCGGCGACACGCAATTCACCGCGGTCAAGACGGGCGATGACATTTTCGACAGCGTCGCGAATTGAGGGGTCGGCTGAGGCAGGGGAAAGATTGGCGCGGTTTTCCCACGCTTGGTCGATGGTGGATTGCAGGGCTTGCAGAGACATAAAGGAACCTTCGAGCGACGGGTTAAAGTGACGAGTTAAAGTGACGAGTTAAAGCGACTGAGCGAACTGATTGAGACGGCGGATGCCTTCGATGCATTCGTCGTGGGGAGCGACCAGCGCAACACGGATATATCCGGCGCCGGGATTGATGCCCTGCGCCTCGCGGGCGAGATAGCTGCCCGGCAAGACGGCGACATTATAAGCGGCGTAGAGTTGGCGCGCGAAAGCCGCATCGTCGATCGGTGTGCGCAGCCAAAAATAGAAACCGCCTTCGGGCATTTCGGCTCGAAGCGATGGACGCAAGATCTCGCAGGCGGCAGCGAATTTCTCGCGGTAGAGGCGGCGGTTTTCCAGCACATGTGTTTCATCTTTCCAGGCCGCTTCGCTCGCGCTTTGAAAAGCCGGGCTCATTGCACTGCCGTGATAGGTGCGATACAGCAGAAAAGCTTTAAGCAGTTTCGCGTCGCCAGCGGCAAAGCCCGAGCGCATGCCCGGCACATTCGATCGCTTCGACAAACTTGAAAAACTGATGAGATTGCGAAAATCAGTGCGGCCCAGACGATGGGCCGCTTCAAGGCTGCCTAGCGGCGGGTGCGCCTCGTCGAAATACAATTCCGAGTAGCACTCGTCGGCCACAATGACGAAATCGTAGCGATCGGAAAGTTCGAAAAGGCGCCGCCATTCGTCCAGCGCCATGACCTTGCCGGTCGGATTGCCTGGGGAACAGCAGTACAGCAGTTGCACCCGCCGCCATACTTCTTCGGGAACGCCTGCATAGTCAATGACGAAATCGCGTTCGGCCGTGGCGTTGAGGTAATAAGGTTTGGCGCCTGCGAGCAGCGCCGCACCCTCATAAATTTGATAGAAGGGATTGGGACAGATCACGAGCGCTTCGCGCTGCCGATCGACCACGGTCTGCGCAATCGAAAAGAGGGCTTCGCGCGACCCATTGACGGGCAGAACTTGTGTGGCGGGGTCGATCCGGGGCAATCCGTAACGCCGTTCAAGCCATTGTGCGATGGCAACTCGCAGCGTTTCATTACCCAGGGTCGCGGGATAAGCGGCCAAGCCGCCGCTATGGCGCGTCAGGGCTTCGCAAATGAACGGCGGCGTCGCGTGTTTGGGCTCGCCGATAGACAGACTGATCGCTTTATATGCCGGGTCCGGCTCAACGCCTTCGAACAATAACCGCAGCTTCTCGAAGGGATAAGGCTGCAGGCGGGCCAGATCCTGATTCATCAACGGATGTTGGGTTGGGGGCTGTAGTCGGGGAGAGGCAGCGGCGCTTCAGGTTGCCACCCTTTCTTCCTCTGTTCAGCCACCACCGTCGTAAAAATGCCGCCGCGTACGTAGAATTTTGCGGTGAGGCGCATGAAACGCGGCGCAAGCAATTTGACCAGGTCGTCCAGAATGTTATTTGTCACCGCTTCGTGGAAAGCGCCTTCGTTGCGATAGGACCAGATGTAGAGCTTTAAGCTTTTTAGCTCGACGCACTTTTTATCGGCGACATAATCGAGGTAAAGCACGGCGAAATCCGGCTGGCCGGTCACCGGACAAAGGCAGGTGAACTCGGGAATTTCCATATGAATCAGGAAATCGCGCTGGGGCGCCGGATTGGGGAAATGCTGGAGCTTGGCGGGGGCTTTAGGAGGCATGCGGAAGCGCTATCGGGCGGATATGTGGGTGGTATTATACGGGCCGAATTTATAAGCCTCTAATCCATACGCGGCACGGCCCTGCGGAGGGTGCCCGACCCGCGTTTCCACTGGCAGTCGATCAAATTGCGTCTCACACAATTGAAGCTTTCGGGGTTCAAATCATTCGTGGACCCCACGATTATCACGGTGCCCGGTCAACTTGTCGGCGTCGTCGGTCCAAACGGTTGCGGCAAGTCGAACATCATCGACGCGGTACGCTGGGTCTTGGGCGAATCCAAGGCCTCCGCGCTACGCGGCGAGTCGATGCAGGACGTCATATTCAACGGGTCGTCTCTACGCAAACCGGTCGCGCGCGCCAGCGTTGAATTGGTTTTCGACAACAGCCTGGGCAAAGCGGCGGGCCAATGGTCCCAATACGCTGAAATTTCAGTCAAGCGCGTCTTGACCCGTGAGGGCGACTCGACTTACTTGATTAATAACACCGTCGTGCGGCGACGCGATGTGCAGGATATTTTCCTCGGCACAGGCGTGGGCCCACGTGCTTACGCGATCATCGAACAAGGGATGATCTCGCGCGTCATTGAGGCAAAGCCCGAAGAGCTGCGCGTTTTTCTGGAAGAGGCCGCCGGCGTTTCCAAATATAAGGAACGCCGCCGGGAGACGGAAAACCGCCTCGAAGACACACGCGAAAATTTGGCACGCGTGGAGGACATTCGACGCGAGCTTGATGCCCAGATTGAGAAACTGGCGCAACAGGCGGAAGTCGCTAAGCAATACAAATCCTATCAAACCGAAGCGCGCGACAAGCAGAACATGCTATGGGCGCTGCGTAAGCGCGATGCGGAAACGGACGCCGAACGAGTCAAGCGAGAGATCGACAAGGCGCTAAACGAAGTCGAAGCCGAAACCGCCCGCCTACGTGAAATTGAAAGTCGGCTGGAAGCGGTGCGCACAGAACATTATGCCGCCGTCGATAAAGTGAACGACGCACAGGGTGCTTTTTACGCCGTCAATAGTGAAGTCTCCCGGCTAGAGACTGAGATACGTTATCTGGTCGAGAAGCGGCAGCGCCTCGATGCTCAAGCGGCTCAACTTGATTTGCAATTGGAACAGTGGTCACAGCAGCATGCCGACCTCGGCGAGGCAAACGGTATGTGGCAAGAACGGCGAAGCGCAGCCGCTGAACGCATTGCCCAAGCGCAAGCGAGGAACACTGCGGAAAAAGAAAAACTGCCGCAGGCAGATGAGCGTTTTCGCTCCACACAAACGCGCGTCAACGAGTCGCGAGACGCCGTCGCCCGCGCCGAGCATGCTTTGCAAATCGAACAAACGCATTTGGCGCATGCCGGCAAAAGTCTCCAGCAGTTGGAAGCGCGAGAGGAGCGTCTCCTCGCGGAGCGCGACGCGCTGACGGCGGCGGACCCACAGAAGCTCAATGAGTTGCAACAGGCTGTTGCCTCGGCGCAAGCGGCATTGAACGAAACGAGCGGCACCATAGGAAAGCTGCAAACGCGCATTCCCGAATTGGAAGCGGCACGCGGCGGCACGCTCGAGAACTTGCAGAATCTACAGCGCGAAGGCCATACGCTTGAAGGGCGGCTCAGTACGCTGCAAAAAATTCAGGCTCAGGTGGAACAGAGCGGCAAGATTCAAGACTGGCTCGGCAAGCATGGGCTGCAAGACTTGCCCCGTTTGTGGCAGAACCTGAAGGTCGACGCCGGCTGGGAAACGGCGGTGGAATCGGTGCTGCGCGAACGGGTCCACGCTTTGGCATTGTCCGATCCGGAGATGCTGCAAAAGCTCCTCGACGATGTCCCGCCCGCCAAGTTGAGTGTGTTCTCGCGCGACAGTGCACCGACGACCGACGCTCGCGAGGATAACCTTAGCCCCCTCAGCGATCATGTGCGTAGTGGCGATGCCGCAATAACCGCGCTGGTTCAGGACTGGTTGCTTGGCTTCTACGCGGTCGATGGCGTGCCTCGACTCATGGCCCGAATGGCACTGCGCCCGGGTGCCGTGTTAGTGAATCGCGAGGGCCACCAATTCACCCGCTATGCAGTGAGTTTCCACGGGCCGGATTCAGGCGATGCAGGCATTCTTGCGCGTCAACGTGAAATCGAAGGCCTGAGCGCTGAGGTTGTGCAATCCGCGCAGCGAATTCTGGACGCACGGCAGGCGCATACCGCGGCTGAGCAATCGCTCAGTGAAGCGCGCGCCGAATTGGCGCAATGGCGCGATCGCGAGAGCGCGGCAAATCGAGAACATCACGCACTGCAGATGGAACTACTGCGGCTGAGCGAAAACGAATCGCGGATTCGTGAACGCGGCGCGCAGATCTCGACCGAATTGGACGAGATCGCCGAACAAAAAACCAGCGAACACGCCCGCCAGAGAGAAGCCGAGACTCAGCTCGATTCTCATCAGGAAGAGATCGATCGCCTCTATGCCGATTTCGAGACGGTAAAAACCGAGTACGAACAAGCGGGACGGCTGCTCGAAAGTCAGCGACAAACCTTGCAACAAGCCGAGCGCGAATTGCAGGAAGCGCAGTTTAGCGAGCGGGAGTGCGTGGGCAAGCTCGAGGAAATCGAACGTAGTCGAGCCAATCTGAATGAGCAAATCGAACGAGGTCGCGCGGAGCAAGAGCGGACCCGTGGTGAGCTCTCGGCGATTCGCGAGGACGGGCTGCACGAGCAGTTACAGACCCAATTGGCCGAGCGTACACGAAAGGAGCAGGCGCTTGCGGAGGCGCGTGATCGCCAAGAGGAGTTGACGCACCTGCTTCGATCCGCGGACGAAGAGCGTTCCTTATGCGAACAGGGCTTACAACCCTTACGCGAGCGCGTGGGCGAGCTTCGGCTGAAAGAACAAGCGGCACGTTTGAGCTACGAACAGTTTGCCGAACAACTTGCCGCGGCGGGCGTGGATGAAGCGGTACTCGCGCAAATGCTGGAGCAAAACAAGCTGCGTCCCAACGCACTGCAAGCAGAGATCAATCGGCTGAATCAAGCGATGAGCGAGCTCGGGGCCATCAATATGGCTGCGCTGGAAGAGCTTGCCGCTTCGACGGAACGCAAGAATTTCTTGGATGCGCAGGCAAGTGACCTAGGTGAGGCGCTCGAAACGCTCGAAAGCGCGATTCGCCGCATCGATCGTGAGACGCGTGAAATGCTGCAGCAGACCTTCGACGAGGTGAATGCCCATTTCGGCCGGATGTTCCCGACCTTATTCGGCGGCGGAGAAGCCAAACTCGTCATGACCGGCGATGAGATTCTGGACGCCGGCATTGAGGTGCAAGCGCATCCGCCCGGCAAACGTAACTCTTCAATTCACCTGCTTTCCGGCGGCGAAAAGGCGCTTACGGCGATCTCCCTGGTATTTTCGCTTTTCCAACTGAATCCGGCGCCCTTTTGTTTGCTGGACGAGGTGGACGCACCGCTTGACGACAGCAACACCGAGCGCTTCTGCAAACTCGTGCAGCAGATGTCGGAGAACACCCAGTTCCTGTTCATCAGCCACAACAAGATCACTATGGGCCTTGCCAGTCAGCTCGTCGGCGTGACGATGCAGGAATCCGGCGTATCGCGCGTCGTCGCGGTGGACATCGAAGCCGCAATGCGGATGACCGAGGCCCAGGCGGCATGAGCGGTATGAGCGAACTGCAAACCGGTTTGCTCATCATCAGTGCCGTGATCGTGATCGCGGTCCTTGTCTACAACAAGATCGAGCAACAGCGTTTGCGCAAGACGACGGAAGCGGCTTTCGCCTCGACGCACGAGGATGTTCTATTAAGCACTCAGGCCGCGTCGATGCCGGAGGCGCCCCGGCGCTTGGACGAATCGGCGGCAGACGACCGGATCGAACACACACTTGGCGATTACCGCATCGGCTCCGAGCCGATCGAGATGCCCATGCAATCCAAGCACCAAGACAGCCCGACCGATGCAAGCCGCTTGGTGCAAGTCCTCCAAAGCACGGCGCTAACTGCTGACATCGACTTCATCATCAATTTGGCGTTCGCGCGAGAGCGTAGCGGCGCACAAATCGCAGAAGCTGCGCAGCGTTTAGGCGCAGCGACGGTACGCAAACCGGTGCATTGGGAAGGATTCGATACCGCATCGCAAAGCTGGCAGCCCATCCACAGCGGGCATACGTATCGCAATGCGCGTGTAGGCATTCAGCTGGCCAATCGTTCAGGGCCGGCGGACGAGATCGAGTTGGCCGCTTTTTTTGCTTCGATCGGCGAGATCGCGGAAGCGCTAAACGCCCACCTGGAAGCAGAGCCCATCGCGGAAGCGAAGCAAAGGGCCTTAGGCCTGGATGCGTTTTGTGCCGATCACGACATTCAAATCGGCTTGTCTGTGTTGGGGCGTGAAGGACAGACCTTGCAAGGCACAAAGATTCGCGCGCTCGCCGAAGCCAACGGTTGCATCCTTGCTCGCGATGGCCGGTTCCATAAACTAAGCGAGCAGGGCGCCATGCTCTATGCGTTGAGCAATACCGAGCCGATGCCCTTCCATGCCGAAACGCTGAAAACCCTGAGTACGAGAGGCGTCGGCCTCACCCTTGACGTGCCGCGAGCACCTGGAACGCCGGCGACGTTCCGCGCGTACATCGATTTCGCTCGTCAATTGACGCAGGCGCTGGGTGGCGTGTTGGTCGACGACGATCGCAAAGCAATTAGCGACGCCGCGATCGAACAGATCGCACTCCAACTCAACGCCATTCATCACGCCATGGCTGCCCGGGGAATCCATGCGGGCAGCCCGATTGCGCTCCGTCTATTTGCATGAGTGCCGGCACGCCTCATGCGCAAGTGGAAGCACTGCGCAGGGAAATCGACGCCCACAATCATCGTTACTATGTACTCGATGCGCCGACCATCAGTGACGCCGAGTACGACGCGCTTTTTCGTCGTTTACAAGCGCTGGAAGAACAGCACCCGGAGCTGGTGTCGGACGACTCGCCGACACAGCGCGTTGGTGCAGCGCCCGTTGAAGCTTTTGGTGTCGTCACGCATCGAACACCGATGCTCTCGCTCGCCAACGCATTCAGCGAAGCTGAAATCGCAGCTTTCGACAAACGAGTGCGCGATACGCTGGGAATCGAAGAGGTCCGCTATAACTGCGAACCGAAATTCGATGGGTTGGCGATCAGCCTGAGTTATGTGGACGGCCGCTTCGTCGAGGGTGCGACAAGAGGTGATGGCTATAGCGGCGAGAACGTCACGCATAACCTGAGGACGGTCAAAAATCTTCCCTTGCGTTTGCAAGGTAAATCGATTCCTTCTTATCTCGAAATACGCGGCGAGATATTGATGTACAAGCGCGATTTCGAAGCGCTCAATCGCCGACAAGAGGCTCGCGGGGAGAAAGTATTCGCCAATCCGCGTAATGCTGCCGCGGGAAGTTTGCGTCAACTCGATTCGCGCATTACGGCGGCAAGGCCCTTACGCTTTTTCGCGTATGGCCTTGGCGAAGTACAAGGACTCAAGACCCCCGATCGGCATAGCGCGATGCTGGATCTTCTGCATGAACTGGGCTTCCCTGTTTGCGCCGATCGCAAAGTTGTCGAAGGCGTGAAAGGGCTCATGGATTTTTATCTGACGATCGAGCAGCGACGTGCCGACCTGCCTTATGACATCGATGGTGTCGTGTACAAGGTCGATGCCTTGTCACAGCAGCGCGAGCTGGGTTTCGTTTCGCGCGCACCGCGCTTTGCCATCGCGCACAAATTTGCCGCTGAAGAGGCACAAACCGAACTCCAGGCAATTGAAATACAGGTCGGCCGAACCGGCGCGTTGACGCCGGTCGCTCGTCTCAAGCCCGTATTCGTCGGTGGGGTAACCGTTACCAATGCAACGTTGCATAACGAGGATGAAGTCCGACGAAAAGACCTATGGCCAGGCGATACGGTCATTGTTCGTCGAGCCGGCGACGTTATTCCCGAGGTGGTCGGCATTGCAAGACCCGGGCTACGCCGTCCGCAGGATCGCTTTCTCATGCCGGAGCAGTGTCCTGTATGCGGATCGGCGGTACGCCGTGCCGAGGATGAAGC
>DATEOW010000202.1:0-3145 GCA_035273665.1 Burkholderiales bacterium
ACCGCCCCGATTCGCAGCCGCTTTGTGGTCGACATTCTCTCCGGCACCTCGGCAGGCGGCATCAATTCCATTTACCTTGCCAAAGCGCTCGCCAATCGGCAATCCATGGAAGGCGTCAAGAAATTGTGGATCAGCGAAGGCGATATTTCCACGCTGATCAACGACAACATGTCCCTTGAAAAAGTAACGGGGCTCAAATTGCAGCGCCCCCCGCAATCGCTGCTCAACAGCCGGCGCATGTATTGCAAACTACTCGAAGCCCTCGATCAAATGGGCCAGGACGACGCAGGGAAAACCCCATCGCCGCTCGTTCAGGAACTCGATCTATTCATCACCACGACCGATATCGAGGGGCTACCCATCCCGATTGCGCTGAGCGACGGCGTTATTTACGAAAGGCGTCACCGCAACGTTTTTCATTTTCGCTATGCGCAGCGTACCGAGAACGATTTCATCAAAAGCAACGACCCTTTTCTCGCTTATGCGGCGCGCTGCACCGCTTCCTTCCCCTTCGCCTTCGAGCCGATGTGTCTAGCCGATATCGCACCGATTGCCGGCAACTACGAGTCCTACCGGAGCCAGCGCGCGGACCAAGCGAGCTGGGAGAAATTTTATAGCGAGTATTGGCGTAGTTCGGTTTCCGATTTTAGTCGCGCTGCGATTGGAGGAGACGCGACGAGCAAAAACGAAGCGGAATTGAAGACTGCGTATCTCACGCGGGCATTCGGGGACGGCGGCTATCTCGATAACAAGCCCTTCAGTTATGCCACTTCGATGGTGATGCGTCGTCGCGCAGACGTCCCTGTCCGGCGCAAGTTGCTCTATATCGAACCGGTCCCCGGACATCCCGAAGCGGAGGCGCCCCGCGTGGGTGACCGACCGGATTTTGCCGAAAACATACGCACGGCGATGGAACTGCCCGGCCGAGAAATGATTCGGGAAGATATCGAACGCGTTCTCGAACGCAATCGCGTGCTCGCCCGTATCAGCGCCTATACGCGCGATGTGGATGCAGACGTCGCGGCAATGACCAGCGATCGCCTCGACGATGCGGAAGACCCTTCTGCCACCTTGGCGGAATCGGTCGACCGTTATGGCGTCGCCTATGGCGCCTACCACCGTCTACGGCTCGACGATACGAGCGGCATGCTCGCCCATCTTATTCTGCGTGCTGCGCAGTTGGATCCCAATTCTGGCGCTGCGCTGGCCGTGCGTGCACTCGTCACCGCATGGCGGTGTGAAGTCTTTGCATCGAACCCGCAGCCCGGCTCCGGCATGCGTAGCGAAGCGCAATTGCTCGACGAATTCGATGTGCAGTTCAAACTTCGTCGCTTAACTTTCATCAGTCGCCGCATCAACGAACTGGCCCCGCTGAATGAAAAAGCCGAAGCGCTGCTGGGGGCGTGGATGAAGCGCAGCCATCATCTGCGCGAAATGCCTGAGAGTTTTAAAGAGACGATGCGGGACGACGCTTGGCGAGAATCCTTTCGTGCGGAGTTGCGCGAGCTGAAGAAGGGTCTGAGCGAAGATCGCGCGGCCTTGCGATCTGCGCAAGACACGCTCGCGCGCATTGACGGTGGCCGTACGCCTTTGACCGAAGCGGTGACCAAGCTCGATCTTTCTTGGGCGCAACTGGAAGAGATTCTCCACAATGGTGGCGCTGCCGTGGCGTTGATCAAGGAAAAGCGGGCGGATTTCGATGCGCTCGCCGAGCGGATTCGCAGCGCCTTTCGAGTGCCTTTAGGATTCGGGACGCAGTTGCAAACACGCCGTGCGCAGGGCGGCGGATTGGTCGCGCGCGATTGTCTGGATTTTTACTATCGCCAATACCAGCTCTACGACATGGTGCTTTTTCCCGTGCAATACGGCACAGGCTCGGCTGAAAGCAGCGAGATCGAAATCTATCGCATCAGTCCTGAAGATGCGACGCAACTCATCGATGAGCGGAACGATTCCCGTGGGCGCCGTAAGCTCGCCGGCACCACTTTGATGAATTTCGGTGCGTTCCTCGAGCAGAAATGGCGGCGCAACGATATGTTGTGGGGACGCTTGGATGGAACGGAACGTCTCATCTGCGCCGTCATGCCCGCTCAAGGAGACGCGGAACTGCGAATCCGCAATGGCCTGATACGCGAAGCACAAGCGGCCATCCTGGCGGAGGATCTACATCTGGAGAACATCGAAGCCATGAGCAAGGCGCTCGCGCAATGTCTCGCGTCGCATGCGCCGGGTGAGGGCACGCAAAATTCGATGCAAGCCACAGTCGAGAGCCTATTGAAGCAAGAAAATAGCGCCACCCTTTCGCTCGCCATGCAATCAGTGCTGCAGGCATGTCTTAAAGATCGCAATGCGCTGTGGGACTTTTATAAAGCGTCGTACGACGTCGATCGTCGGGTCGATCCGCAGCAAGCCGTCCGTTCCATGGCGCGCGCGACACGCGTGACTGCACAAATGCTCGATGCCGTTGCCGCAAGCTATCGCATCCAAAAGTCGCCATTCGCTTGGCTCGCCATGTTCGCCTCGATGTTCTGGGGTCTGGTTGAAATCGCCGTGCCCCAAACACTCCTTAATTTATTGGCTCGGCACTGGTTCACGCTGTTGTATTTGATCGCCTTGGGCATGATTGCCGGCGGGATGCTGGTCGCCCAGCCGGCCATCAGCAAATTCGGCTGGTTGGCCTTGGCAGGTACGGCGGGCATTCATGCCTTGGCCACTATCACAGGCTTTTATATCACCGGCGCGTTCAAGGGGCGCTGGTTCAGCCTGCTGAAATGGTTGCTCACCGTTGCACTGGCGGCGCTATTGATCGGCGGTGCGCTCTATTACTACGACCTGTGGCGCGTCTGGCGCAGCGCTTAGGCTGGTTCAGCGTTCAAGCGCCGCGTCGCAATAGCGGTTTCAAGCCCGCCCAGATGGTGTCGAGCAGCACGGGCTGAACGGCTGCGGTGGGATGCATGTTGTCCTGCTGGAAATTCGTGCGTTCGGTGGCGATACCTTCGAGCAAGAAAGGCACGTAGGCGACTTTGTATTCGCGCGCCAGGTCGGCAAAACTGCGCTCGAAACTTTGCGCATATTGCGTCCCGTAGTTGGGCGGAATGCGCATGCCCACCAGCAGGACTTCCGCCCCGCCTGCCTTCGCTTTGCG
>DATEOW010000203.1:0-28033 GCA_035273665.1 Burkholderiales bacterium
CGCTTCCCGGGCATGTGCAAACTGCGTTGACCGGCAAAGGTTCCGGCACGAAAAAGTTTGATGACATCGCTTTGCTCGATGCTTCGGTTCAGGCGCTCGTGTTCGATATCGGTTAGGAATGCCGTAGGCGAGCTTCGGACAAGAAAATAGGGGTCTCGGGTGCTGGCGCCGGCACTCGATCCGGCTAGGATGTGTGCGCGGGATGATGTTTCGCGGCGGTTTCTCCCTCCCTTCCCCCTTCCGACGCGAGAGTCATCCCGTTTCTTCTTTTCTTCTTCTAGGCGCGGCCCTTGCACCAAGACCGCCATGCGCTATCTCGCTCTTGCAACCGATTACGACGGGACACTGGCTCACCACGGCAAGGTGAGTGAAGAGGCCGTAGCCGCCTTGAAACGCGTCGCAGCAAGTGGTCGTAAATTGCTGCTGGTAACAGGGCGCGAGTTGCCTGAGCTCATCGAGATATTCCCGGAGATCGAACTTTTCGATCTTGTGGTGGCGGAAAACGGCGCGCTGCTCTATACACCGGCGACTAAGCAGCAAAAACTCCTCTCGGATCCTCCTTCGGAATTATTCGTTAAAAATCTGCGCGAACGCGGTGTCCCGATTTCGGTAGGTGCGGTGATCGTCGCGACGGTGCATCCGCACGAAACCATCGTGCTTGAAACAATTCGCGACCTCGGTCTGGAACTACAGGTCATTTTCAACAAAGGCAGCGTGATGGTGTTGCCGCCGAATGTGAACAAGGCCTCCGGCTTAAACGCTGCGCTGGAGGAGCTGCAGCTTTCTCCGCACAACGTCGTCGGGGTCGGCGACGCGGAGAACGATCACGCGCTCTTGAGCCTGTGCGAATATTCGGCCGCGGTCGCGAATGCAATTCCCACTCTCATTGCGGACGCGGACTATGCGTGCCGCGCCGGCCATGGCGCCGGTGTGATCGAACTTATCGATGCAATGCTGACCGACGGATTCGGCTCGCCGTCTCAATCGTCACGCCGTCGGCAAATCCTGCTCGGCCGTGATGAGAACAATGAAGAAGTGTTTATGCCGCCAGCGTCGGTGAATCTGTTGGTGGCCGGCAGCTCCGGCGCCGGGAAATCTACGCTCGCCACCGGCGTGCTGGAGCGCCTCGCAAAACAGGGATATCAGTTTTGCATTATCGATCCTGAGGGCGACTACGAAGAATTCGAAGAAGGCATCGTATTCGGCAATGGCGACCGCGGCCCGAGTGTCGATGAAGTTCTAACCGCTTTGGAAAAGCCGAACGCCAACGTCATCGTCAACTTAATCGGGCTGCCGATCCACGATCGCCCCGCCTTTTTTGTTCGCCTGTTGCCGCGCTTACTTGAACTTCGCGCACGAACGGGGCGGCCGCATTGGATTCTTGTCGACGAAACACATCATCTAATGCCGACGGATTGGGACGCGGCCTCATCCATTCTGACCCAGGACTTGAGTGGAATAATTTGTATCACCGTTCATCCGGATTGGATCGCGCGCCCCGTCCTCGAAAGCATGGACATTATTGCGACGCTCGGTACCGAGCCGCTTGAAGCAATGCAAACTTTCGCCACCGCGATCGAGGCGAGCATGCCGGATATCGGCCCGGTCAATCTCGAGTCGGGCGAAGCTTTGTGCTGGTTTCGTTATCTGGACAATCCGCCGGTTAAGTTGCGCATCGAAAAAAGTCAAAGCGATCGTCGTCGGCATCAGCGCAAATATGCAGAAGGCGAACTACCGCCTGACCGCAGTTTTTATTTCCGGGGCCCGGAAGAGAAACTCAATCTGCGCGCACAGAATCTCATTCTCTTTAACCAGATCGCCCAAGGGATCGACGAACAAACCTGGCTGCATCACCTGAACGCCGGAGATTATTCCGAATGGCTACGCGGTTGCGTCAAGGACGATACGCTGGCGAACGAAGTCGCCGCGATCGAAAAAGCCCACCTCTCCGCGGAAGAAAGCCGGCAGAAGATTCGGGAGATTATCGAAACGCATTACACGGTTCCGGCCGGGGGCGGATCGCCGGCGATGTCCATTCCCCAATAGCCGACTTGTGCCGTGGCATGATGCATCCATGTGGGATGTATTTTGCAATGTCATCGATAACTATGGGGACGCAGGCGTCTGTTGGCGGCTCGCTCGAATACTTCGGCATGAGCATGGGTGCGAAGTACGCTTGTGGATAGACGACCTCGGTGCCTTGCAGAAACTCCATGGGGCCATCGACGTCGAAGCAGCCCGCCAAACTGCGGCCGGGATTGAAGTCCGCCAGTGGACGCCACGAATTTCGGAGGACCCGGTCGAACCGGGGGAGGTGGTAATTGAGGCCTTCGGTTGCGCGCTGCCTGAATCCTTCATTCATGCGATGGCACAGCGTTCAACGCCTCCTGTGTGGCTGAACCTGGAATACCTCAGTGCCGAATCGTGGACGAGTGGCTGCCATAAACTGGCCTCGCCGCATCCCCGCTTGCCATTGACCAAGTACTTCTTCTTTCCCGGTTTTCGTGCGGACACGGGCGGTTTGCTGCGGGAACAAAATCTCTGTGAGGCACGCGATCGATTTCAAGAGTGCAACCGGCCGGTTTATTGGGAGATGTTGGGTCTTCCGCCTCCTACCGGAGACGAGATACGGATATCGCTTTTCAGTTATGAGAACGCCGCCTTGCCGTCATTGCTGGACGCCTGGGCGGCAGGTAGCACGCCTGTGACTGTCTTGGTGCCCGAGGGGCGGGTGCTGCCTCAGCTTTGTGCGTATTTCGGAGCGAACCAGATGGCCCCGGGCGATTGCCTGCGCAAAGGCCGTTTGAGCGTGCAGGTTCTGCCCTTTGTCGAGCAAGACGCTTACGATCGTTTGTTGTGGGCCTGCGACTTCAACTTCGTCCGGGGAGAAGACTCCTTTGTCCGCGCACAGTGGGCAGGGAAGCCCTTCGTTTGGCACATCTATCCACAAGCGGAGCAAGCGCACGTGCTGAAGCTCGAGGCGTTTCTGGCCGTTTATTGCGCCCAAATGACCCCGCCCTTGGCGAGAGCGGTTCGTACTTTGTTTGCCGACTGGAATGGCCTTAGTGACACGCCAGATGGCGCAAGCGCTTGGGCAGACGCGCTTTCCAGACAATTGGCCTGGCGAACATCGTCTCAGGAATGGGCAGCTCGTCTTGCTGCGGGAAACGAACTCGCCAGTGAGCTAGTCAAATTTGCGCAAGCACATGTAAACTCTCGGCCTTTTGTTAAGTAGCCGGAATCCCGGCCGAAGGAACGCAGTACCATGAAAATCGCTCAAGAACTCCGCGCCGGCAATGTGATCATGCTGGGCAAAGATCCGATGGTTGTGCAGAAAGCCGAATTCAGCAAATCCGGCCGTAATGCTTCGGTTGTCAAAATGAAATTGAAGAATTTGCTGACCGGCGCCGGGAGCGAGAACGTCTATCGTGCCGACGACAAGTTCGACATGGTCATGCTCGAACGCAAAGAGGTGACGTACTCGTACTTTTCCGATCCCATGTATGTGTTTATGGATGCGGAGTACAACCAGTTCGAGGTGGAGGGCGAAAACATGGGCGATGCGCTTAACTATCTCGAAGACGGCATGCCTTGTGAAGTTGTGTTTTACAACGGAAAAGCGATCTCCGTTGAAATTCCCCAATCGGTGGTCCGCGAAATCAGTTATACGGAACCCGCTGTTCGAGGCGACACCTCGGGCAAAGTAATGAAGCCGGCCAAGCTCTCTACCGGTTACGAGATTCCGGTGCCGCTGTTTTGCGCAACCGGCGATAAAATTGAAATCGACACCCGTAACGGCGAATATCGGCGCCGCGTCAACGCTTAGTGCTTCGCCCGCGATGAAAAACGCCCCGCCAGAGTGGGGCGTTTTGTTTTCTGCGCCTGACGTTTTACGTCATCTCTGCTTGAAATTTCGACGCCTTGCGTCCTAATGCAGTGCATCAAGCACTGCATTAGCGCATCTGTTTGCGCAGTCGCCTCCCTCAATACTGTGTACTGCTCCACGTGCAACAACGCGGAAATGCCGCCGCATCGAAAAACTTGTGAAGCAATACCGCCGCACCTTCTTCTGGTTCTTTGCATTGCCATGACAGGCACACACACTGCTTATGTGTTGTCGGTGTGTAGGCTTTTGTTTTGAGGAGAATCAAATGGAACCTGTCACCTTAGTACGCCCGAACGGCAGCGGCTTCATGCATTTGCAACGGACCTTACAGCCCGGCGAAGCCGTTCCGACGATGCCCAACCTGGTCAATCAATTGCTCGCCTGTCGTCTGACGCACGCGGAAGACGAAGTGAGCGATAATCAGATTGATGAACAAGCCGAAGAAAACGACGAAGATTTCTAGTTCGCAAAAGCGCCGGGCGAAGTCGCCGGCGCTTTTTGTTTTTCGGCGGATCTTTTTTTATTGCGCAATGCTAGGCGCCGTTGCGGCACATGCTGCAGACGGCTATATCGCCGACGAAGCTTTCAGGCGGTCTTATCCGATCGTCGAATCTCAACCTTCTTGTTATCGGTACGGCCGTTGTGAGGCGGACAACCTGCGATACGAACGTCTCCGCGCGCAAAGACTCGATCGTCTCGCCCCCCAAGCGCCCGGTGAGGCGCCTCGCGTGGACATGCTGCGCCGTGACGTCAAGCCTACCGCCGCCGAGGAAATTTTGCCGGCCTACAAAGACGCCGGCGGTGTCCGCGAAGAGTTCTTGAATAGCGGTAGCACCAAGAAATCGGCAGAACCGGCACCCTGAATTACCGCCCTACGGCGCCAGCCGTACGCGGAAAAATCCCCGCAGCGCATTCGAGAGCCAGATTTCATCAGCGCTCACCACATCCTCTCGGTGCAACACACTTTCTACGATTGGCGGCTGATGCGTTTGGAGCAGGACGCGGCGCATCACTGCATCCAGTACACCGCAACCTAGCGCAGGTGTGCGCCAGCGCTCCCCATGTTTCAAATAGACTGTGCTTCGAGCACCCTCGGTCAGTTCCCCGCGCTCATTAAAGAATAGGGCGTCGAAATAACCCGGCCTTTGCGCCAACTGGGCAAGCGTTGTGTCGTAAAGCGACCGAACCGTGGTCTTGTGACGCAACAGCGGATTGCCTGAATAAATAGGCGTTTCAGAGAAGGTGATGGTAGGCGTGACTGGCAATGCGTCCAACTGGTTGTGCTCCACCTCCACATGGCCATTCTGCGCCAAGGTCAATCGAACGCGTTGCGCATCCTGTCCCTTCACTTCTGCGGCCAGTCGCTTGAGGGCATCGCGCACCCACCGCTCTTCGTAAGCGAAACCGAAATACGCCGCGGATCCGGATAGACGCTCTAAGTGCCAAGGCAGGAGTGGATAAGCTTGCTCGGCTCCCGGTTCCAGCAATATGGTTTCGATCAAATGGAAGTGGACGGGCAGAGCAGTCAGGAATAACGCCTTGTTGAGGCATTCGCGATATTCCAAGTCGGGTTGCGAATCGGCAACGATGCCCCCGCCGATTCCCAAGCGGCCTTTTCCGGCCTGATCCAGTTCAACCGTTCGGATCGCCACATTCATGCTGAAGTCCCCACCGGGCCGAAAATGCCCGATGCTCCCCGTATAGAGCCCTCGTTCTTCCGCCTCCAGTTCCTGTGCGATTTGCATGGCCCGGATTTTGGGCGCACCTGTGATCGAGCCGCAGGGAAAAAGCGCACCCAGAATGTCGCACAAGGGTGCATTGCCGATATCCGCGGACACGGTGGAAACCATCTGATGAACAGTCGGGTAATGTTCCACTGCGAAGAGTGCGTCCACTTTGACGGACCCCGGCCGCGCGAGTCGACCCATATCGTTGCGGATGAGATCCACGATCATCACGTTTTCCGCCCGGTCCTTGACGGAGTTTTGCAGGCTTGTGGCGAGCGCTTGGTCTTGCGCTAGATTTTGACCGCGAGGCGCGGTGCCTTTCATGGGTTTGGAGATCAATCGAGGCCCGCGCCGCTCGAGGAAAGATTCGGGCGATAAAGACAAAAGGCTGCGCGCTTCGAGTTGTACGAATGCACCGTGCTCTACCGGCTGTCGTTTGCGTAGTTCGGCATAGAGGGCGAGCGGGGCGCCGAAGCTTTGAAAGAACATCGGCCAGGTATAGTTGATCTGATAGGTGTCGCCGGCGCGGATGTAAGCGAGGATTCTCTGAATCGCCGCGCGGTAGGACTGCTTTTTAATGCCATAGCGCAGATCCGCGATACCGGCGTGCCGTTGCTCCTCCGCCATTTCGGCGACCCATTGCGCCAATTGCACATCGAACGCTGCGCGTGGCAGCCAGCTTGCTTCCCGGAATACCAATGCCAACAGCGGTGGGCGGGAAATGAGGGGTTCTCTTAGGGCTGCCGCGGGTTCCAGCCAATAGCCCAGCTCGTAATCGATCAGCGCGGCGACATGGTTATCGCGCGCAGCGTTTTCAATGCGCTGACACGCCTCGGGGATGTCCATGGGAGTGTCGACTGCGATGCGGTCGGCGACCTCTCGCAATAACCAGACGCCCGGAGTCTCGTCGGGCGCCGGTCCGTCCAAAATAGCGTATGGGTCGTGGGCTGCCGCCGCGAGGAATTCTCTGAGCAAAGGAAAAGAGGGAGCGGACACGAGGGAAGAGAAAGCGGCGAGGCGCCAATGATACCGTGCGCATGCTTGCGCGGGTTCGCCCCTCCCGCTAGGCTGACTGCATACAACATCAAGTAGAGGATGATTGCTATGGACGTGCGAGCTGCAGTTGCCTATGAGGCAGGGAAACCACTGGTTGTCGAAACGGTGCAGCTCGAAGGGCCGCGCGCCGGCGAAGTGCTTGTCGAAATGAAAGCCACCGGCATTTGCCATACCGATGAGTTCACGCGTTCCGGCGCGGACCCCGAAGGTTTATTCCCCGCGATTTTCGGACACGAAGGTGCCGGTATCGTCGTCGATACCGGCCCGGGCGTGACAAGCCTCAAAAAAGGGGACCACGTGATTCCGCTTTACACACCGGAATGCCGGCAATGCAAATCTTGCTTGTCACAGAAAACCAATCTATGCACGGCGATCCGCGGCACGCAGGGCAAAGGCGTAATGCCGGACGGCAGCAGTCGTTTTTCTATCGGCGGAAAAATGATTCATCACTATATGGGCTGCTCTACATTTGCCAACTACAGTGTCCTGCCGGAAATTGCGCTTGCCAAAGTGCGAGAGGACGCGCCCTTCGATAAAATTTGTTATATCGGCTGCGGCGTGACAACTGGTATCGGCGCAGTCATTAACACAGCGAAGGTGGAAGCGGGCGCAAACGTCGTCGTTTTTGGCCTGGGAGGTATTGGGCTGAATGTCGTGCAAGGCGCGCGCATGGTCGGCGCGAACATGATTGTCGGCGTCGATTTGAATCCGGGTCGCGAGCCGCTCGCGCGCAAATTCGGTCTGACGCATTTCGTCAACCCAAAGGAATTGAAGGGCGATCTGGTCCCGCACTTGGTGGAGCTCACCGGGGGCGGTGCGGACTACAGCTTCGAGTGCATCGGCAATGTCGAAGTGATGCGTCAGGCGCTCGAGTGTTGTCATCGCGGATGGGGTGTGTCGGTGATCATCGGCGTCGCGGGGGCGGGACAAGAAATCAAGACGAGGCCTTTTCAGCTTGTCACCGGTAGGGTCTGGAAGGGAACGGCTTTCGGCGGTGCACGGGGCCGGACGGACGTCCCCAAAATCGTCGACTGGTACATGGATGGCAAAATCAATATAGACGATCTCATCACTCACACTATGCCGCTTGATGACATCAATAGCGCTTTCGATCTCATGCACAAAGGCGAATCCATACGAAGTGTCGTGGTGTATTGATGGCTTCCTTGCGCGTGGTTTCCGAGCATCTTTGTTTTGGTGGCATACAGGGTTTTTACGCGCACGATTCGCGCGAATGCTCGACCGAAATGCGTTTTTCCGTATATCGCCCACCGCAGGCGATGGAGCGTCCGACTCCGGTGTTGTATTACTTGGCCGGACTGACCTGCACGGAAGAAACTTTCATGATCAAGGCCGGCGCCCAGCGTATGGCTGCCGAACTGGGCCTGATGCTCGTATCGCCCGATACGAGTCCTCGGTCACCGCGTATAGAAGGGGACGACGCGAGCTGGGATTTCGGTTTAGGCGCGGGATTCTATGTCGACGCGACAGAAGAGCCATGGCGACGACATTACCGCCTATACAGCTACGTTACGCGAGAGCTACCGCAGTTGCTACGCATTCATTTCAATGCCGGTGAAAGACAAAGCATCTTTGGTCATTCGATGGGCGGACATGGGGCTTTGGTCTGTGCGCTCCGCAATCCCGACGCTTATCGTTCGGTCTCCGCTTTCGCCCCCGTCGCTGCGCCCACGCACTGTCCATGGGGTCGCAAGGCGTTCTTGGGGTACCTGGGGGAGAACCGGGACGAGTGGCGATCCTATGACGCCAGCGAGCTCGTGCGCGAGCACGGTTTCAACAGAAAGATACTGATCGACCAAGGCGGCGCAGACAAATTCCTGGAGGAGCAACTGCATCCCCATCGTTTCGTAGAGGCCTGCGAGGCGAGCAAAACGCTTCTAGATCTTCGCGTGCATCCGGGTTACGACCACGGTTATTATTTCATTTCCACATTCATGGCCGATCATTTGCGGCATCACGCCGCCGCTTTGTTCTAGCCGATAAAAAAGAAGAAAGTCTTATGCATTCCATGTTTGTCCGGTTCCTGCGGGAGATGGGCGTTAGCGATGCCGAAGCGTGGGCAAGCCTCGCCGATTCCGGTTTGCGCATTCTGTTGATCCTGGTGATCGCGTGGTTGATCCTTATGGCCGCCAGGCGTCTGATCAAGGTTTTTAAACGCTATATGGAACGCCAGGACACGGATCGCGAGCAGGTGAAGCGCGTAGAAACGCTGGCCCAGGTTTTTCGTTATATCGGCACGGTGATCGTGTTTGTTGTCGCGGGCATGCTCATCTTGTCCGAGGTTGGTATTTCTATCGCGCCGGTATTGGCAACCGCCGGTGTCGCGGGCTTGGCAATCGGCTTTGGTGCACAAAGCTTAGTGAAAGATTATTTCACCGGTTTCTGCATTCTCGTCGAAAACCAGATCCGTCAGGGAGACGTCGTGCGTGTCGCGAATCTCGATGGCGTCGTCGAGGAAATGACCTTGCGGTATGTGCAGCTGCGCGACTTCGAAGGGAACGTCCACTACGTGCCGAACGGTGTCATCACCACGGTCACCAATTCAAGCCGCGGTTATGCTTTCGCAGTGATCGATATCGCGGTCGCTTACGCTCAGGATGTGGATCGCGTGATGGATGTTATGCGCGAGCTCGGCAAAGAAATGAAACAGGATAAGGATTGGGCGCCACGTATCCTCGATGAGCTGGAAATGGTGGGGATTGAAAAACTGTCCGATACAGGCAACATTTTGCGTTGCCGTTTTCGGACCTTGCCGCTGGAACAGTGGAACGTGAAACGAGAATACCTGCGACGGATTAAGCGGCGCTTCGAGGAGCGGAGCATCACCACACCGACGCCGCACGTCACCGTACATGCGCCTGCAACAACGAATCAGCAAAGCCTGCAGGCGGCTGCCGCCGCGGCAGCGGCCAACAACCGCCTTAGTTGATCGGTACCAACCCGCTTAAGGTCGCAAAGCAGGTGTCTCGTGCCGTCTTGATAAAGTCCTGCATATAAGGCCGTTTCGCCATATCTCGTGTGGTTGCCGCGAATAAATCGCTCCACAGGCCTTTGCTGCCGATCCGCCGCGCCGACACATAATCGAAATCGACATAGTTCTTAATACCCCAGCTCGGCAGCGCCGCAAGGCCTCGATTGCTTGCGACCAATTGCAGGATGGCGATAGTGAGCTCGGCGGTACGTCGCTTCGGTTTGACGCCGGCGGGTTTCAGGACATGACGCAGAAGATCGATTCTTTCTTCCGGCACGGGGTAAGTGATCAAGGTACGGCCTTCGAAGTCGTGGGCATCCAAGTACTTCTTCTTCTTTAGTTCGTGATCCGGCGGAAGTACGCCCAGGATTTCAAAGCGGAACAGCGGTTCATAGACGATGCCGCGTCTGCGTGGCGTGTCCGCAAGAATGACCAGGTCGGCGCGATCGTTTTGCAACAATTGCAGCGGATCGCTGTGAAAGCCGGAAACCAGATCGAGCTCTACTTCAGGCCAGTCGACGCGAAAACCGTCCATCACCGGCATCAACCAGTCGAAGCAGGTATGGCATTCGAGCGCGATGCGCAGATGGCCGAAAGCTTTTTCGCTTGCCTGGGTTAACTCGCGTTCGACGGCATTGAGCTCCGCAAAGACTTTCTTGCCTAATTCAACGAGGCGCAACCCGGCTTCGGTCAATCGCACGCCTTGCCCCTGTCGTTGCAACAAGGGAACACCGTAACGTTCCCCAAGGCGTCGTAATTGGTGGGATACGGCGGACTGGGTCAGATGCACGCGTTGCGCCGCGCGCGAGACGCTCCCGGTTTCGGCGAGCGCAACCAACATGCGAAGCTGCCGTAGTTCAAGGGGCGGCGCGCTCATATATGAATTCGATTCATATTTATCGATAATACTTTCATTGGATTCATATACAAGTCTGCCTCAATATTGCCGCCTCCACAATGTAGGCGGGAAACGGCATGGCGCTATCTCACAATCTAGGCTTTCCACGCATGGGCGCACAGCGCGAACTCAAGCTTGCGCTGGAATCGTTCTGGCGAGGTGAGATCGACCAATTAAAGCTCGAATCGATAGGCGCGAACTTACGCCGCCGTCATTGGGTACTGCAGAAAGAGCAGGGCATCGATTACATTCCCGTGGGAGATTTCTCTTACTACGATCACATGCTGGATATGACAGCACTGCTTGGCGCGGTGCCGTCGCGTTTCGGCCGTCTCCCGGAAATTGTAGATTTGCCGCTTTACTTTGCTATGGCGCGCGGCGATGCCCAACAGCCGGCCATGGAAATGACCAAGTGGTTCGATACGAATTACCATTTTCTAGTCCCCGAGCTTTCCGCGGACATGCAGTTTCGCGTCGCTTCGCAACGGTTGTTCAATCAAGTGGACGAAGCGCTGACCCTGGGCGTACGGGCGAAACCGGTCTTAGTAGGTCCGCTGACTTATTTGTATCTCGGCAAATGTAGGGGTGCGCCTTTCGATCGTCTTCAGCTGCTTGAGCGCCTTGTGCCGGTGTATGCGCAAATTTTGCGACGTCTTGCAAACAAGGGCGTGGAATGGGTGCAGTTCGATGAGCCTCTGCTAGTCACTGACGTGGAGCCGGCGTGGTTGCACGCGCTGCAAAGTGTTTATGCAAGTCTTGCTCAAGCAGGCGGCCCCAAACTCTTGTTGGCGACGTATTTCGACTCAGTCGCTCGACACGCCTCGGCACTGAAGACGCTACCGGTAGACGGCGTGCATATCGATCTCATTCGCGCGCCGGATCAGCTCGACACATTTTTAACGAGCTATCCGAAGGACAAGGTTTTATCACTCGGGGTAGTGGACGGTCGAAACATTTGGCGAACCGATCTCGAGGAAACGCTTGAGCGGCTTCAGGGCCTTGAGGGTAGGGGCGATCGTCTTTGGCTGGCGCCGAGCTGTTCTTTAATGCACGTGCCCGTCGATTTACGCCTGGAAAAGAAGCTTGATGCGGAGTTGAAGGGATGGCTTGCTTTCGCGACGCAGAAGTTAGCCGAAACGGTCACACTCACAAAGGCCCTGAACGGCGCTGCGGCAGACCCGTCGCAGGCCATCGTCGCCGCACTGCGAGAGTCGACTCAAGCGGTAAACCAGCGGCGACAATCAACTCGGGTACACGATGCGGCGGTACGTCAGCGTGCTGCGAAGTTACAAACCGATCACTTTGCGCGCACAAGTCCCTTTTCACAGCGCCAGGCGCGGCAACGTGCACGCTTCCATTTGCCGGCATTCCCGACGACAACGATCGGTTCCTTTCCTCAAACCAAGGAAATTCGCGCAGCGCGTGCGGCATTCCGACGCGGAGAGATCGGTGAAAACGACTATGGCGCCGCAATGAAAAAAGAAATCGAAAAAGTCGTGCGCGAGCAAGAGGCGTTGGATCTGGATGTATTGGTCCACGGTGAAGCGGAACGCAACGATATGGTCGAATATTTCGGCGAGCAACTCGCCGGCTTCGCCTTTAGCGAACAAGGCTGGGTACAGAGTTACGGCTCGCGCTGCGTGAAGCCCCCGATTATTTACGGCGACGTCAGCCGTCGGGCGCCCATGACGGTTCAATGGTTCGAATATGCGCAAAGCCTGACGGCCAAACCGATGAAAGGGATGTTGACCGGGCCCGTCACGATCTTGCAATGGTCGTTCGTCCGTGATGACCAACCACGTGCCGCCACTGCCAAGCAGATTGCACTTGCTATTCGTGACGAGGTTCAAGATCTCGAAGACGCCGGCGCCGGCATGATTCAAATCGATGAGCCTGCCTTTCGCGAGGGCTTGCCCTTGCAGCGGTCGGACTGGCGCCACTATTTGGAGTGGGCGACCGCCGCATTCCGATTGAGCAGTGCGGTCGTGCGGGATGACACCCAAATTCACACCCACATGTGCTACTCCGAGTTCAACGACATTCTGCCCGCCATCGCGGCGATGGACGCGGACGTGATCACCATTGAGACGTCGCGCTCCGACATGGAGTTATTGACCGGGTTCGGACAGTTCCGCTATCCGAACGAAATCGGGCCGGGCGTTTACGATATTCATTCGCCTCGCATTCCGGGGGTCGAGGACATGGTTGCGCTGCTCCGCAAAGCCGCCGGCTTCTTGCCGCTGCGAAACCTCTGGGTCAATCCGGACTGTGGCTTGAAAACGCGCGATTGGTCGGAAACGAAAGAAGCTTTGCGCCGCATGGTGGCTGCGGCCAGGCAATTGCGTTCGGAGAGCGCTTAGACGCCGGTATGCGCTTTGCAACCTCGAAGGCGTTACCCATCTTCGAGGATCGAGGGACATCATGAATGCATTAAGCATAGGGGTGATCTGCACTGTCGCGATAATGTCGCAGACGTGGATGCAAAAGGCCTGGGCCGCCCCTTCCTTCCAACAGCAGGGCAATGTGAGCTACGTCACCGGTGGCATTGGGCTTGAGGAGCGCGAGGCGCTAGTCACCAACACATCGGACTTCAATCTGAAAGTAGTGAACGCGATTCCTGGCGGCGCTTATGTTTCCGACACGACCGTGTCAGTGGTCAACGCCACTGGTCAAGAAGTCCTGCGCACGACCCTGGACGGACCCTGGCTTATCGCGAAACTGCCTCCCGGCAAATACACCATCAGCGCCAGCGATCTCAGTAGGACGGCCCAAGCCCGTACCGTGCAGCTCTCAGAACGTGGGCAACGTGAGGTAGTGCTCCGTTGGACCGACGTGCCGGTTGCCGCGCCCGCTTCAACCCTGGCTCCCCGGCCGGCGCCTGCTTCTTCAAGCGGTCTGTAGCGCTAAAAAAAAAGACGGCCCAGAGGGCCGTCAACAGGGAGGAAGAGCGCAGGGTGCGCCCTCGGAGGTAACCAGTTCTGCCGTCTCCGGCGGAACTGACTCTCAATATAGAGAGCGCCCTGTCAAAAGCAACCGTCCTTGGCGTTATATCTTCTAATACTGCGGAGGCTAGGAGATAGCTGGGTAGGTGCACCACTGCTGGGCATGACTAAAGGAGCCTAAGCACTTCCTGTGCGTGATTAGGGCAGTCGGGGCGATCGATGACATGCGCGATGCGGCCTCTTTCATCGATGATGAAGGTGACGCGCCGGGCTAAGCCAAAAAAACTTCGCAACGCCCCGGTGAATCCATCACCCAAAGCGCCATAGGCGCGCGCGATGCGGCGATCCGAATCATCCAGAAGCGGGAAGCTGAGCGCGTATCGCTCGCTGAACCTTTGGTGAGACAGCCGATCTTGGGCCGAGACACCGACGATCGCTGCTCCCATCGCCTCGATTTCCCGATTATGATCGCGCAAAGAACAGGCCTGGGCCGTGCAGCCGCGCGTGTTGTCCATGGGATAGAAATACAGCACCAGCTTGCGCCCGCGAAAGTCCGCGAGTGAGAGCTGATGCCCCTCCGTACATAGCGCGGAAAAGTCCGGCGCTGGATCGCCAACCTTTAATGACATGGCGTCTTCCTTGCTAGCGATACCCAATAATTGGGACTGGGATGGGATCATAAAATGCGTGTCCGACCTTTGGCTTCAGCCAAACGGACTAGCGCCGCAGCAAGATAGATAAGCGTTGTTCAAGGCGAGATGTCTGCTCGGCGGGGCAAGACGCGACTTCAATAAACGTCGGAAGGGGCGTGGGCAATGTTTCGGCTTAATCGAGTAGTGAAAATGTTCGAGAGGGTCCGCAATAGCGAGCCCGTTCCTTTGCGTATCAATCTATGGGGCAGCCGTAGCTTCGATCTTGGGCCTGACCCTCGGGTCGTCCTCACCGTCCCCGACGCTTCGGCCCTGCGTTATTTCCTTGCACCCGACCTCCACAAGCTCGGTGAGGCCTATGTAGAAGGAAAGATTCAAGTCGAAGGGGCAATTAAAGACATTTTCGCAGTGGCCGAGCGGTTTATCAGCGCCGTTTCCGATAGCGCCGCTTATGTACCCTTCAAGCTCGTGCCGCATTCGCGGCGCAAAGATCGCAACGCCATTCAATACCATTACGATGTGTCCGATGAGTTCTATGCGCTCTGGCTCGATCCGCTGATGCTGTATTCCTGTGCTTACTTCCGCAGCGCGACTCAGAGCCTCGAAGAGGCGCAAATCCAGAAGGTCGATCACATCCTCAACAAGCTCATGCTCAAGCCGGGCGATCATTATTTGGACATCGGTTGCGGGTGGGGGGCCATGCTCTATCGCGCTGTCGAGAAATACGGCGCAGCCAAAGCGGTCGGTATCACACTGTCCCAAAATCAGTACAACTATGTGCGCGCGCAAATCAAGGAAAGGGGTTTGGAAGATCGTTGTGAAGTGCGTCTGCAGGATTATCGAGACGTCCCCGAGAAGGGAGGCTTCGACAAGATTTCAAGTGTCGGCATGTTCGAGCATGTCGGCATCAAGAACTTGAATATATATTTCAGCAGCATGTTGTCCTTACTCAAAGACGGCGGTCTCGTCCTCAATCACGGCATCACTTCTTCGGATACCGAACGTCGGCAGGTCGGAATGGGTGCGGGCGATTTCATCGATCGGTATGTTTTTCCGGACGGGGAACTTGCGCATATTTCCTTGGTGTTGCGCGAAATGGCGCGTGCCGGCATCGAGGTGACGGATGTCGAATCGCTGCGCCGTCACTACGCACGCACCTGCGGCCTCTGGGCCGAGGGTCTGGAGCGCAGTCGTGTGCGTGCCGCACAGATCGCCGGCGACAAACGTTATCGTATCTGGTCCGTCTACCTGCAGGGTTGTAGTCATGGCTTCGACCAAGGTTGGATGAATATTTATCAAGTTCTCGGCTGCAAACAGGAAGGCGGCCAGATGAACCCGCTGCCTTTGTCGCGCGAATACATGTACGACAACGCCTTGCACGGTCGTTAGACGCTTATCGCGCCGTCCGGTAGCATTGCCAAAGGCCACGCTGGCGCGTGGCCTTTGTTTTTGGACGGACGATATGAATTTCGACGACTACCCTATCCAGGCTTTAATGCAGATTGCGGCGCGGCCCCCGCTCGTTTTTTTGCGTGGTAAGGGCTCTTTGCTCTTCGACCATGCCGGACGCGAATATCTGGATTTCGTCCAGGGCTGGGCAGTGAATAGTCTTGGGCATTCTCCTAGAGAGATAACCGATGCTCTGGCACACCAAGCGCCCGAATTAATCAACTGCAGTCCCGCCTTTTATAACGCGCCCAGTGCAGGCCTTGCTCAGCGTATCTGCACGCACAGTTGCTTCGATCGCGTTTTCTTCGCCAACAGTGGCGCGGAGGCGAACGAAGGGGCCATCAAACTTGCTCGCAAGTGGGGGAGCCGGAATAGAGGCGGCGCGTACGAAATCATTACTTTCGAGCATTCCTTTCATGGACGGACGCTGGCGACGATGGCGGCATCGGGCAAAGCCGGCTGGGATCGGCTTTTTGAACCGAAGGTGCCCGGTTTTCCCAAAGCGCGATTGAACGATCTGGAGTCCGTCGAAGCGCTAATCAGCGACAAGACGGTGGCCGTAATGCTGGAACCCATACAGGGTGAAGCGGGGGTGATCCCGGCAAGCGCCGAGTTCATGCAAGGTTTGCGTCGGCTGACGGACCAACACTCGCTCCTTTTCATAGTCGATGAGGTGCAAACCGGGATGGGCAGGACCGGGCAGTTATTCGCGTATCAGTCCAGCGGTATCGAGCCGGATATCATGACCTTGGGCAAAGGCATGGGTGGTGGCGTCCCTTTGGCGGCCTTGTGTGCGAAGGAAGCCGTTTGCGTTTTCGAACCGGGTGACCAAGGCGGTACATACAACGGTAATTCGCTGATGACGGCAGTGGGAAATGCGGTGTTCGACGCGGTGAGCGCACCGGCTTTTTTAAATCAGGTGCGCGAGACCGGCGCATATTTACGGATGCAGCTCGAAAGCCTATCTTCCCGGCGCGGACTCGGACTCGTCAGGGGCGAAGGGCTGCTTGTAGCACTCGAGTTGGGCCGGGAAATCGGGTCAGAAGTTGTAGAAGAAGCGCGGGACGCAGGTCTATTGTTGAATTCGCCTCGGCCGGGATGGCTAAGATTTATGCCCGCACTGAATGTCGGTCACCCGGAGATCGATCGGATGGTCGTCGTCCTTGAGCAGGTCGTATCGAAGCTATGGCGTTGAAAAAAGCTTAAGATGCCGTTCAGGCCAGCAAAATAACAGTCTCCAAAGGCCGACATCCTTTTCAAATCCAACAGCTGACCCAGGGACGATGAGTGATAGCCGCACGCCAGTCGACGCGAATCTAGCGCCCGTGATCGCCGGTGCTGCGAGAAAGCACTACGGCGCGAAGCGAGTGCGGCGCAGTATCAAGCATTATTTGTTTGGTCGGGGTATCGCAGCGGTCGCGAGTTTCTTCGTCGCGTTGTTGCTGGTGCGTGAACTCAGCGTCGCCGATTATGCCGGCTATACGGCTCTCTCCGGCCTACTGATCGGGCTGATGATCTTTTCCAACGGCGGTTTCGAACGGGTCATTCCGCGCTATTTCCCCGAACTGCGCGTTATGGGCGCGGAGGGACAGCTGCGACGATTCTGCTGGTTTCTCATGGGCGTGCGTTTTCTCTTGCTGCTGTTGGTCTTAACGCCGCTGCTATTCGCTTTTCATTGGCTCAGTACACGGTTATCGATACCGGGTGATTCGGCACTCATGTGGGCGTTCCTATGCTATGCGGCAATGTTCGGCATGCAGCAGCACACGGACAATTGCCTTCAAGCCCTCCTTGAACAACGCGCGGCCACACAAGGCAATGCGATCGATTGGTTCTCTAAACTGTTTGCCTTGCTCTTCTGCTATTTTTATTTTGGTCAGCTCTCGCTTGTGCTTTGTGTATGGATCTTTGCTTGCACCGCCGGGCTATCGTGGTTGTACATGTTTTGGCGCCTATATCAGCATTTGAAGGCGCAGCCCGACCCTGGCCTAAAAGCGCTCAATCCCAAACAAGTCGCGCGGATGGCCGGCTATAGTTATCTGCTTCCCATCGCAGGCTTCCACGCGGCACCGTCCGCAGGAAAATTGCTCGCCGCTTATCTATTGCCCACGGCCGCTGTCGCGATGGTCGGCTTTGCGCAGTCATTCACGCAGTTCTTGAAGCGCAATCTGCCCGCGCGACTCATGCTTGGCGTGATCGAGCCTGCGATCATGGCGCGATATGCGGAGACAAAAGATTTCTCACAAACCGTGCGGTTGGTCGGCATCGTTTTGAAGTTGAATCTTTTCATCCTTGTTCCGATCGCCGCCTGGATTTCGCTCAACGGCAAACCGATCATTGAGCTCTTCACCGGCGGCAAGTATGGCGATAGCGCCTGGCTAATCGGTTGCTACATGCTCATACTGATCATGGAAAGCCATCGCTTGATCCTTCATCTCATCACCAATGCGGTCGAGCAAAGCCAATTACTCTTGCAAAGTAATTTGGCGTCAATGATTTTCCTGCCTCTCACAATCATCGCCGCCAATCAATTCGGCTTGATCGGCCTCGTCGCTTGTCTCTTGGCGATTTCCTTCTCACGCAATTTTTATGTCGTCTTTGCGTTGCGTCGGCGCAGCTTTTTTTATGCGCCCGATTGGATGGGCATTATGAGAATCGCGGTCACCGGCGGGGCAGCGGCGGTTGCCGGTAACCTTGTGCCCCGTCTTTTTGGGACGGGCGTGGCGATTGCAGTCGCTTCAGCGATTTTCTCCGGACTTCTGTATCTCGGCCTGTCTTTGTTGTTCAAGCCGTTTACACAATTAGAGCGAGACACGGTCAACAATTTTCTCGGCAAGAAATTTTTCTTTCTTTGAAAGGCTTTCTTTGAAGGCGCGTTTAAGTTTCTTCTTATTTTTGGTATTGACCGCGCAGAGTGCTGCGGTTCGTAGCTTGGAAATGAATGATTGGCTGCCGGTGCAGGAAGTCGATCTGCGGATAGAGCCGGGTAGCGCACTCGATTTCTCCGCGCTCATCGATTCACCCGAGAGCTTGCGCGAGCCCATCGGCTTGAACGCGGATGGCCGACTCGCGTTGTCCGGTGGTAAAGGCGAGCGCCGCCGTTATCTATGCGCAGCAATGGTGTTTTCGGGTCCGCATGGGCTTTTTCCCTCGCATGAGGATGCAGATCAATTGGCGCGGCAGTTGAAGATGCATGGATATGGTCTCGCGCGTATGCATCTTGTCGATGCCACGCTGATGCACGACCGGCACGCCGACTTCGATTACAGCCCGGAGCAGGTCGAGCGCTTTCACTATCTGCTCGCGGCACTGAAGAAGCAGGGGATTCGTTGGATGATCGATGCGGCGACGTCATGGAACGGCGCTTACGGCGATGTGAAAGGGCGCTTCGTGCGCGAGCACAAGCTTAAGCTCAGCGTGCACTACGACCCCGCCTCTCAAGCGCACTGGAAAAAAATGGTGAGCACCATTCTGGCTGCGCGAAATCCGCACACCGGCATGACGATTCTGCAGGACCCCGCGCTGGTCGCCGTGACGCTTTTCAATGAATTAGGTCTCAACTATGGATCGAACAAAGGCTACCCGCCTGAGTTGAAGCAAGCGTTCCGCGCATGGCTGCGCACGCAAGGGCAGCGTGATGACGGTGATGCGCCGGATCGCCGTGACGTATCGTCTCGCGCGGCGTTGATGCAGCAATTCCTCGGCGAGCGAGAGCGCGAAACGGCGCGTTGGATGACCGCTCATCTACGCGAACTGGGATTCAAGGGTTTGGTGACCGCATACAACAACGGCAAGAGCATTCAGGCCGCGGCCGCCCGTGGCGCAATGGATTTGGTTTCGCTCCATGCCTATCACGACATTCCGGAAGAAAACGCGCGCGCGGGCAGCGAACAGGAAGGCTTGAGCGCGGTGGCGACAGAGCTTCCTTATATTCAGCATTTCGGTGTCAATCGCTACGTCGACCGTGCTTTCATCATCGACGAATACAATCACGCGTATTGGAACGCTTGGCGACGCGAAGCCGGCGTGGCGATGCCTGCCTACGCCGCTTTTCAAGATTGGGACGGTATTTGCCGCTATTCGAATCCCGTCGCCTTGCGTTATCGCAAGGACGGTCCGCGTCGCAGCCGCGCGATGGCGCCTTTCACCGTCGGCCTCGATCCGATTGCGCGTGCCGGTGAAACGCTCGCTGCCTTGCTTTTTACGCGAGGCGACGTGGCGCCAGCGAAACAACAAGCGCCTATCTTGGCCGGCAAGGATTTCTTCTATGGTCAGGCGAGCGCGGTGAACGGCATGCCTGAATCGCTGGGGCGTCTCGTGTTCGTGGTCGGAACCGGGCTCTTGGAGCGCGATATGGCGACGAACGCTGCGATCAAGGCCGATTCAACGGATGCAAACGCAAAGCGTGCTTGGGTTCATGGCGCCCTATCGAGGAACGAGCAAGGGTGGAAAAGAAATTTGCAGCATTTGCGAGCGAGCGGGGCGCTGCCGCGCACAAACAAAACGGCCGCGGACGGTTCGGTCTATGAAAGCGAGACGGGTGAAATTCTTCTCGAACCGCCGCAGCAGCGCATGAGCGTGCAAACGCCGAAGACAGAAGCCGTCACTTTCGGCTCGAGCTTGCCTTCGCCTTCGGCGCATTTGAAAGTGGAGGAAGCGAGTGTCCCCGCGATGGTTTCGCTCAGTGCGTTGGACGGAAAGCCGCTTGAAGAGAGTCGTCGGATGTTGCTGATCGTCGCGACCGATGCAGTAAATAGCGGTGACCGCTTTTCCGCCGACAGAAAAGTATTGGAAGCACTCGGAAAGCTGCCCGTACTGATTCAGCCGATTAAACTGAGGCTTTTGCTCCGGCAAATGCGGGCGAACGACTTCAATTTGTATGCGCTGAGTTTGACGGGGAAGCGCAAAGAAAGCATTGCGCTTGACCCGAGTGCAGACGGTTTGCGCTTCGAGATCGACACGGCGAAGCTCAGCAGCCCCACAACTTATTTCGAACTCGTGCGTCCATGAAACTCATTTTGCATATCGGTCATCCAAAAACGGGGACCACTTCGCTGCAAGGATTTTTCGTGCAACAGCGCGTCGCTTTGCTGCGCCTGGGCATTTTGTATCCCTGGACCGTGCACGGACGCGATTACCACACGCTGTTGCCTGCCGGCTTCGTGCGCGATGGTGCGGTGGAGCCCTCGCCGCATGGCGTTTATTTCGACGACTATGCAGCCTTCAAGGCGGGGTTTCGGATTTTTTGGCGGCAATTGAAAAACGACATCGCTCGCTACAAGCCGCAAGTCGTGATCCTTTCGGCCGAACAGCTGTTCAAGGATTTCGCGCCTTTGTCGGAGAGGAGTTTTGCGGATTTACTCGGGGAGATTAGCGCCGACGTCGAGGTCGTGGCCTACATCCGTCATCCCGTCGAGGACGCGAAATCGCGAGTGGCCCAACGTATCAAGCGTGGCCGTCTGATTCCAACGCTCCACCGCCCAATCCGCGCCGCGCTGGAATATTACGAATCCTTGTACCCGGGGCGTGTAAGGCCCAATGTTTTCGATCCCGAGGCCTTGCACAACGGGGATATCGTCGAGGATTTCGTTTCTAAGTATTTGCCTCAAGCAGCGCCCTTGCTTGGCATACCCCGCCCACGCAAGAACGAGAGCCTCCCTGCCGCTTTGCTGTTCGTGCTGGAGCAGATCCGCCAACAGTATCAAGCGAACGCCGTGGATCGTGCTTCGGCAGAATCATTTCTGCAGATCCAAGCCGCAAACAAAGCGTTTCATCAGTTGGGGCTGCATAAAGAGTTCAACCAAAAACTGGAGCTGCGCAGCGATCTAAGCGCTTATGTACTGCGGCATGCGGGTGATTTTCTTTGGCTGAAAGAACAATATGGTCTGCGGTTTCCCCGCCTTGACTACGCGGCCATTCAGCAGAGCGCTCCTTCCGACGGAAAAGTGTGGACTCTGTCTGAAGTCGCCGAGAAGCCTGCGCTCGATTTCGCCTCAATCCGGCGTCAGATTGAAAAGAAACGCACCCGTAGCCAGCTTTTCCTTCATGCGCACCACTCCTTACAGCGTTTTGCGATACGCTTGCGCGAAGCGTTGTTGCGCCGGAAACAGCAGGGCATGCTGAACCGCGCGGCTTGATGCGGTCGAAAAAAAAGCCCCACGCTGAGGGGTAGCGAGGGGCCAGGGAGGGGCGAACCGGCTTGCGTCACGACATGTGAACCGAGCCGCCAGGACATACCTTAAGTCTGAGCCGCGACAGAGCCAATCAGGCGACTGCGAAATTTAATATGCGAAGCGCGGAGACAAGCTGTAAGGGAAATCCCTACATCGCTTTTTTTTAACACTTAGGTGTAGGCGGATCGCCCCACAAGAAATCCTCATGCACGGCTCCTTTTTTCGAAGCAAAGACGGGCTTTTCACCCTACTCATTCTCCTGTTCGCAGCGGCTTTACGTCTCTTCGACATCAGCGATGAATCGCTATGGCTCGATGAAGGTTACTCCTGGTGGGATGCGCAACAAGGCTTGACCGCGCTGTGGACGCTGGTCCCTCAATGCGATCCGCATCCCCCTCTTTACCCACTACTGTTGAAGCTGTGGATCGCGGTCGGGGGCGATAGTGTGCTGGCGCTGCGCGGCTTGTCGACGGTTTTCAGTCTGCTTGCCGTTTTCTTCGTGATCCGCGCAGGCAGTCGTATCAGCGCACAGACCGGTTGGATCGCCGGTCTACTGTTCGCGGCCGCACCTTTCCAGATCGAGTTTGCCCAGGAGGCGAGACCGTACACCTTGGTCGTGCTCGGCGCCGCCCTCATCCTTTACGGTTTCTTGAGATTGGCTCATCCGGCGCACAACGAGCGTTCGGGGTCCGGTCTCGCGGCCGTTTTCATTGGGGGCGCCATATCGCTCTGGTCGAACAACACCGCGATATTCACCGTAACCGGCGCAGGGCTGGTCGCTATCGGTCTCTTATGGGTCGATTCGCGCAGCCGTCATCTCACGCGGGGATTTTTCTTAATCGCGATCTCGTTGCTCCTTTGTTGGCTGCCTTATGTGCCGGTTTATTTGCAGCAGGCGCAAGGCATATCGAGCGACTTTTGGATTCCCTATCCTTCGCCTTGGCGTGTATTCAACGAACTGCGCTTTGTCTTCGGCTTTGCGTCGTTCCAAGTGCTGTGGTTTTTGTTCCCGCTTTGGATGTTGGGTTTGTACTGCCTCTGGTCCGCCGGCAAGCGGCGCGCGGCCTGGATTCTTTTCGGTCTTTTCCTTTTGCCCGCATTGCTGAACCTTTCGGTCAGTTTGCTGGTGAAGCCGATATTCCTCGCCCGAGCGCTGATCGGTATGGCCCCGGCGTTCTACATCGCTGTCGCCGCAGCCATTGCGGCGTTGGTCCGACCTGGCGTGCGTCATGCGGCGCTGGCCGTGTACGTGGGAACCTGTGTTTTCATGACAGCGCAGTTGATCTATGCGCCTGTACGCAAGGAACCTTGGGATCAGATCGCGAGCGCCCTCATCCAGCAAGGAGGGGGCAATACGCTGGTACTCGCGGTGCCGAATGAAATGGCTTTGCCCCTACGTCACGTTTTAATGCGCAAGAGCAAGACGCTGGAGATACGCGGCGTGCCGGCGGACTTTCCCGCCCCCGGACTTCCCGCGCGCTATCCTTCCGGCAAATGCGCGCCGTCTGTCGTCGGCCAAGATCTCTCGGCGGTTGTTGCCCAGACACAGGGCCGACAAACCGTTCTTTTTCTCACGCGCGCCGGCAATGTGTATGACCCACAAGACCAGATTCGCCCCTTGCTCGAAGCCGGCGGCTTCAAATTGGCCCGAACCCTGCGCTTCATGCCCGGTTTTGTAGAAGTACATGTCTTTCAGGCGCCCGAAGTCATGCACGCCGCAAAATAGGGGCGGGAGCTTGCTTTAGCCGTGCCCGCACACCATACTGGACACGGACTTAGCTGGGATACATCAAACCGGCATCAGCACAAGGCGGAGGTTTTTCATGCCCGAGCACATTCGCACCGTTGCAAATCAGATTGAAGCCGATGCGTCGCGGTACACCACACGCGACGATGAGCTGGAAAAATCCAGCGACTTCGAAATCCCCCGAGACGGCGTCTTGCTCATCGACGATAACGAAGATGATGCGGAGCTTAGCCTCCGATGTCTGAACAAATTACACCTTGACGTGCCCATACTTTGGGCGAGCGATAGCGCGCAAGCCATTAAAAAATTAGAGAATGTCTCCAGCGTCCGTGAATTGCCGCGCGTGATTCTCCTGGACCTGAAAATGCCGTGCGTAGATGGATTCGAGGTATTGCGACGAATACGGGCCAAACCCAAGCTTCGGGACATGACTGTAATCGTCATGGTGAGTTCGCTGCGCGACCCCGAGTTACCGCGTTCGATAAGTGCTGGCGCGAGTACTTATGTGGTCAAACCTTTGCGTCCCGACGGATTTTATGCAGCCTGCGAACGAGCGGTACTGAACTGGCCAGGACGCTGACGGTCTTAACGACGGCTGCGGCCAGCGGTGAAATGGATGCCGGTGCTGAGAACAGCCAGCGAGAAGGAAAGCGCGAACACCAGCTCGGGGCTGCTGAACTGGATGGCGCTGAACGTCAGGGCGGATAGAAACAGCACGGAAATACCTCGGAATTAAGCTCCCCGATCCTTGCCGACTTCGATTCTTTGCGCTACTTCCACTACTTCCCGCGCGTGATCTTTGCCCTGAGCGCTCCCCATTGTCGAACACTTTTGAACCTCCGCAAGGAAACTTTGTGACGAAAGCCTCTCCCATCGATTTGCAAGAAGTCGCTCGGCTCGTGCAGGCCTTAGAAGACGATTTGGAACGCGTTCAAGCCGGCAGCGGGGACCTTGAGGCGCTACGCGCCGAAGTGGAAGCTTTGCGAGCTGCCCTGCATCAACCTGATCATCACGAAGTGCGAGAACGCCTGCAAGGCGTTCACGGTTTTCTCGGGGAAGCGGAAGACACCGCTTTCAAGGGTGCCCAATACATCGGCGACATCGGCCGCATGCTTGGTATGTAATTTTTCTGGCGCAGCAATGCGCCGGTGCTTCTCATGTCTATCAGCGTATTCGAATTATTCAAAATAGGTATCGGTCCATCGAGTTCTCACACGGTGGGGCCGATGCGTGCCGCCTTGCGTTTTACGCAGGGTCTGAAAGAAGCGGGCTTGCTGCCTAGCGTTGCCTCCATTAAGGCGGAGCTTTATGGCTCGCTCGGTGCGACAGGGAAAGGACACGGCTCCGATAAAGCGATCATGCTTGGGCTCGAAGGTAGCGATCCGGAAACCGTGGTGACCCAGGGCATCGACGCACGATTGCAGGCGATTCGCAGCGCCTCGCGCCTGAGCCTACTGGGCGAACACGAGATCGCGTTCAATGAGCGGGAGCACCTGCTGATGTATCGGCGCGAGTCCTTAGCTTTTCATCCGAATGGCATGCGTTTCAGCGCCTTCGATCAAGCGGGTGCTTTAGTGGTCGCTCGTGTCTATTACTCCGTGGGCGGTGGCTTCGTCGTCAATGAGGATGCGGTCGGTGCAGATCGGGTGGTCCTAGACGAGACGCCTTTGACCTATCCGTTTCGTAGCGGCGCGGAATTGCTTCGGTTGTGCAAAGAGACAGGGCTGTCGATTAGCCAGATCATGATGGCCAATGAGAAGGCATGGCGCAGCGAAGAGGATACGCATTCCGGCTTACTCCGTATCTGGGATGTCATGCAAGACTGCGTCAAACGAGGCGCGACCAACGAGGGCATCCTACCCGGCGGCCTCAAAATCCAAAGACGCGCAGCCGCGCTCTATCGCAAGCTATCCGATATGCCGGAATCGAATCTGCGGGATCCGTTGATCGTGCTCGACTGGATCAGCTTTTATGCAATGGCCGTGAACGAAGAAAATGCGGCCGGTGGGCGAGTGGTGACGGCGCCCACCAATGGTGCTGCCGGCATCATCCCGGCCGTATTGCATTACTACGCGCGCTTCGTCCCGGGTGCAAACGACGATGGCGTCGTGCGTTTTCTTCTCACCGCCGCTGCAATTGGAATCCTTTATAAAGAGAACGCCTCCATTTCCGGCGCCGAGGTCGGGTGTCAGGGGGAGGTGGGTGTGGCGTGTTCCATGGCAGCAGGCGCGCTTGCCGAAGTACTCGGTGGAACGCCGGAGCAGGTGGAAAACGCCGCAGAGATCGGTATGGAACATAATCTGGGCCTCACTTGCGATCCCATTGGCGGTCTTGTGCAAGTGCCCTGCATCGAGCGTAATGCTGTGGGATCGGTGAAAGCCATCAGTGCCGCACGTCTTGCATTGAACGGCGATGGCAAACATTTCGTTTCTCTCGACAAGGTTATTCGTACCATGCGAGAGACAGGCGCCGATATGAAAACGAAGTACAAAGAAACTTCACGCGGCGGATTGGCCGTGAATGTTATCGAGTGCTGAGAGAATGATGGACAAGCATTTCGGGCCTTAGCTCGGCGACCGAATTGCATCCCAGTTGACCCAGCCCGCGATCGATTTCTCGCATCAGGATGTCGATGGCATGTGATGCGCCTTCTTGGCCGCCGGCGGCGAGACCGTACAAAGTAGCGGTACCAATCATTACGCCATGCGCACCCAGCGCAAGCGCTTTCAATACATCGGTGCCGCGCCGAATGCCGCCATCCAGCAGAATGGTCGTTTGATCTCGGACAGCTTGTGCAACAGCGGGCAGAACATCCATTCCCGACACGCAGCCATCGAGTTGTCGGCCGCCGTGATTGCTCAGCACGATGCCGTCGCAGCCCAAATCGACCGCTCGCTGAGCATCCTGCACATTCAATATGCCTTTGATGAGTAATTTCCGGGGCCACTCTTTGCGTAGCCAGGCGACATCTTCCCAAGTGATTTGCGGTGAGAGCAAGCGGGGCAGGTATGCCACCCCGGCGCGGGCGCTTTGGGCTTCCGCCGGCATGAAATCGGCGATGTTTTCAAATCGCGGCACGCCATGCGGGATGAGAACGTCCCAGATCCAACGGGGATGGCGCGCCACATCGAGCAGATTGCGTCGTGTCAGCACGCCCGGTTCGCGGTAGTTCCGTCGGTCCCATTCGCGAAAGCCGAACACGTTTGCATCCGTAGTAAAAACTAGCGCTTCATACCCAGCTTCGTCCGCGCGCCGCATGATATCGCGTGCGATTGCACGGTCGGTCATGATGTACAACTGCATCCAAAGGCGGCCGCCTGCGGCTGCGGGCAATTCCTGCAGACGGACGTTCGACATCGTGCTGAGCGTGAAGGGAATACCGACGTCGGCCGCGGCCCGTGCCAACGCGACGTCGCCGCGACGGTGAAGCATTCCGTTCAAAGCGGTTGGCGCAATAATGAGTGGCGCGTTGGTCGCGCGCCCGAACAAATCGATTTTTTGCGCGCGGGCATGCGTGTGGACCAGCGTGTTGGGTACGAAACGCCAGGATTCGAATACCGCACGGTTCCAACGCAGTGTGCACTCGTCTTCCGCGCCGCATTCCACGTATTCGAAGGCGAAGTGCGGGACGCGACGTCGCGCGATACCACGCAATTCTTCGATGGATAGGGCCCGGCGAAAATCTTTACCGGAATAATGTTTTCGTCTGAGAGCCAAGATATCGAAGTGTTAGGGCGCCGCTTTCGCGCGTCAGGTGTTTGTCTGTTCCGGCGGTGTTCCCTTTGGATCGGGTAACGGTGCTGCCGGTTGTTTCAATGCGCCTTCCGCGCACGGCGCCATGCCCAGCACATAGCTTGTCATGGTAATCGCGCCAAGTGTGCCACCTTCAACGAGCACTTCGGCCGATTCTTTGGCGGCGTCGCATAGACCGGCGAAATATACGAGGGGCAGGAAGTGCTCCATGGTCGGCACAGCCTGGCCATATGATGGGTGTGTTTGGATCTCGCCGATATTTTTCGGCTCGGTGCACATGATGCGTTTCACAGCGGCGTCGAAGTCCTGTCCCCAATCGTAAGCCGAATCGCGAAGGCTCCAATCGACGCGGCGAAGGTTGTGGACAATGTTTCCGCTACCCACGATGAAAATGCCGCGTTCACGCAAGGGCGCGAGCCGTGCACCCAAATCCAGGTGATAAGCCATCGGCGCGCCGGCATGAATGGACAGTTGCAAGACAGGCACGTCGGCGCGTGGGAACACGTGTGCAAGCACCGACCAGGTGCCGTGATCGAGGCCCCAGCTATCCTGATCGAGCGAAACGCAGGCGGGCTTTACGATATCGACGATCTCATCGGCTACTTTTGGCGCGCCGGGCGCGGGATAGTCAAAGTCGAAAAGCTGTTGCGGAAAACCGTAGAAATCATGGATGACTCGCGGCTTCGGCATTGCGGTTACCGCGCTTCCGTTAATGAACCAATGCGCCGAGATCGCGAGTACTGCGCGCGGACGAGGTAGG
>DATEOW010000204.1:0-18082 GCA_035273665.1 Burkholderiales bacterium
GATTCGCTATTGCTCGCCTTTGCCGATCCGCTCAAGCTGATGCCCGGTGACGTCGACCGTATACTTGCCTGGACGGGACGCTTCGGCGATTTGGCAGTACTCGGCCCCGCCGACGCGCAGCGCGGCGGCCAAGGACTCTTCCTCGTGAAGGTCCAACGCGATTTACCCGGCTACGCCCTATCGAAGCGACAGCACCCGCCTGCGCAACAGCATGATCTTGTGCTGAACACGCTAGCGCTTTCCGATCTGCTACTTGATCAATTGTCGAAACTCCGCAACGGCGCCTCCACGCAAAGTCTGAATCTGCCTCCCGCCGCGGAACAAACCGCTTATCAAGACTTGATGACGCGGCTAGTCAAACATTTCGGCGCCGCACCGAATCGCAAATATGCTCGCTTGCCCGCGCATACCCGCGTCGAAATCTGCGTCGGCATTCGTGGCATATGGGAATACCTCAATCAGCACAAAACGCACTGCGGTAGCGAATGGATCGTGACGAACGAGAGCCAGCGCGGCTTTGCGTTGACCCACATGGGTGGGGACATAGAGCCAATTCACGTCGGCGAAGTGATTGGACTGCGCCTGAAAGACAGTCCCACCTGTCACGTTTGTCTTGTGCGCTGGGTGCTTTCCGACAATCCTGAACACATCGAGTTGGGGCTTGAAGAGCTCGCGCCAAGCGCACGTGCCGTATCGATTCGGCAGACGGGGAACGCGCAAACCGGCAATCCGGAGCCTGTGCTGCTGCTACCCGAGGTCTCTGCGCTCAGCCGAGCACCGGCGATCGTGGCACCCTTGCTTTCGTTGGAAAACACTTGCGAACTGAACTTAGGCGATCTGCAATCGAAGTTGCGCGTCAAGGCGACCCGCCTGCTGGAGCGGACGGCGAGCATGCAACTGCTGCAGTTTAGTGCCGTTTAAGCCGCCGGCGGAGGTATCACCGCCGCCTCCGCGGATTTGCTGGCAAGACTGGCAAGCGGAACATTCAATGGTCCAAGCACGGACTGTTTGATCTGTTCGATAGTCGGCGATAATTCCTTATCGCCAAAGAGCAATCCGCCGCATATATCCGACACAGCCGCTAGGTGCGGATCACAGGCAAGCGCCCAGCGCTCGCCTATGCCGCGCGTCACCCAACCGCGCCAAGCTAGGTCTTCGAGAAGGCGCTCGGTCTCTTCGATGGTCAGCGCCGTCCTATAAGCGATCTGACCGGTGCGAAGCACCCGGCTGCGCGCCTGAGCGTCAACCAGGACGCGCAACAGACGCAACAATTCGTCCAGCGATTCGCCAAGCGGTTCGACTGCACGGGCATTGCGCACGAGACGCAATGCACGCCAATTCGGCAATGCAGCGCAGATAACTGCGCCCAACAAGATGACCAGCCAAGAGAGATAGATCCAGATGAGGAAAATGGGAATCGCCGCGAACGCGCCATAGATAAGCGTGTATGTCGGAAACTGTGCGATGTAATGCGCGAACAAGCGCTTCATCAATTCGAATAACACCGCAGCGAGAAAACCGCCTAGCAACGCATGGCGGAAAGCAACGCGGCGATTGGGCACCACAAAATAAAGCAGCGTGAACGCCATCGCGGTCAACAACAATGGGGCCAAGTCCAGCAGACGTATTGCATCATATCGCTGGGCGACAGTCATGGATGCGCGCACAAGATAAGAAGTCAGCGAGAGGCTTGCACCGATCAACAAAGGCCCGAGCATGAGTACGCTGATGTACACGAGTGCGCGTAGGCCGATAGGCCGCCTACGAAGAACACGGAAGATCCGCTGCAGCGCCCGATCGATCGTCTGCATGAGCAATACGGCGGTGACGCTGAGCACGGCGAAGCCGAGCGCGGTCAACCGTCCCGCGCTGCGCGTGAACTCTTCCAGATGCGTCTGAATGATCTGGCCAACGGCAGCCGGAAGCATGGTCTTGGCAATGAATTCGTTGACGCCGACCGTAAACTCGCGAAATGCGGGAAAAGCAGAGAAAATAGCCAAGCCGATGGTCACCAGCGGTACGAGCGCGAGTAGCGTCGTATAGGTCAAACTGGCGGCGAGGTTGAAGCAATCGTCCTGTGCAAAACGCCGACCGATCTGCCGCAGCAGACGGAAAAAGCGTTGCACGGATTGAATGATGAAACGCATGTATTCGTCCGTTGGATGCGGCGCTTCGTATAATAGCAGCGCCCCTTCTCTAGCAATTCTCCGCCATGGCCGATATTCTCGTTCTCTATTACAGCCGTCACGGCGCCGTACGCGATATGGCGCGCTGGATCGCTCATGGTGTCGAACGCGTCGATGGCATGCATGCGCGCTTGCGTACCGTCCCTAAAGTGTCCACGGTGTGCGAAAAAACCGAGGCAGAGATCCCTGCGGAAGGCGCTCCTTATTGCGAATTAAAAGATCTGGAAGAATGCGCAGGACTCGCGCTTGGGAGCCCCACCCGCTTTGGCAACATGGCTGCCCCAATGAAGTATTTTCTGGATGGCACAAGCGAAATTTGGCTCAAAGGTGCGCTTGCCGGAAAACCCGCCGCGGTGTTCTCGTCCTCGGCGTCCTTACATGGCGGCCAAGAGACCACTTTGATTTCGATGATGCTGCCTTTGTTTCACCAAGGCATGCTGTTAATGGGCATCCCTTATACCGAGAATTTATTGAATAGCACGACAAGCGGCGGCACGCCCTATGGTGCGACCCACGTCGCCGGCAATGGAGGTCGGCCGGTCGACGAGACCGAAAAGGCTCTCTGCATTGCGCTGGGGAAACGGCTGGCCGAAGTAGCGCAACGCCTATCGATATGAAGGACCGCCTCGCGAATATCAAGCTGTGGCACTACGGCGCGGTCGGTAGTTTGCTCGCCCTTATCGCGCTCTGCCTCGCCTGGGAGATTTGGCTCGCCCCCAGCATGCTCGGCGCATGGTGGTTGATGTTTAAGGTGTTTCCTTTGCTTACCCCGTTATTCGGGCTGCTGCATCGCAAACGCCGAACTTTCCAGTGGTCCAGCTTTCTTTCCTTGGCTTACTTCGTCGAAGGAGTGGTACGCGCCTGGAGCGAAACGGGCGTATCACAACAACTGGCCCTGATCGAAATCGCCCTGTCGCTTGCGTGGTTTGCTTGCGCCATCCTGGCAGCCCGGGCGCTCGGGCCGCCTCGTGTAAAGAAGGTCAAAGTGCGTGCTGCGGATTGACGCGCTCCGTCTTGTTCGACAGTTTGTTCAATGCATTGACATAGGCCTTCGCGGATGCGACCACGATATCCGTATCGGCGCCTACGCCGTTCACAATGCGGCCCGCGCGCGCCAATCGAACAGTAACTTCACCCTGGGACTCAGTGCCCTGCGTTACGGCATTCACTGAATAAAGCAGTAGTTCGGCGCCGCTGCTCGCGACGGATTCGATCGCCTTAAAGCAGGCATCGACCGGTCCGTCCCCGTCGCTTTCCACCGTGCGCACTTCGCCTCCTTCGTTCAGGACGAGCTTGGCGTGAGGACGCTCATCCATCCCACTGTGTTGATTCATGCTGATCAATTTCCAATGTTCGTCTTCGGCGGTCACGGCCTCGTCCGAAACAAGCGCGTGCAAATCCTCGTCGAAGATCTCAGCTTTTTTATCCGCCAAATCCTTAAAGCGTTGAAAGGCGGCATTGATGGCCTCTTCGTTCTCCAACTCGATGCCGATTTCCTTGAGCCGCTGTTTGAAGGCATTGCGGCCAGATAACTTCCCGAGCACGATTTTATTAGCAGCCCAGCCCACATCTTCGGCACGCATGATTTCATAGGTTTGCCGGGCCTTGATCACGCCATCTTGATGAATGCCGGAGGCGTGTGCAAATGCGTTCGCGCCGACCACCGCCTTATTCGGCTGTACCGCAAAACCGGTAATCTGCGAGACGAGACGTGATGCGGGAACGATTTGTGTCGTGTCGATGCGCGTATCGAGTTGGAAGATATCGCGGCGGGTTTTCACGGCCATCACGACTTCCTCGAGCGAGGTGTTTCCGGCACGCTCTCCCAGGCCATTGATGGTGCATTCGACTTGGCGCGCACCCCCGATGGCGACGCCGGCAAGCGCATTGGCGACCGCCATGCCCAAATCGTTATGACAATGCACGGACCATATGGCTTTGTCCGAATTCGGGATGCGCTGACGAAGCGTACGTACGAACTCGCCGTATTGCTGCGGAATTGCGTATCCCACCGTATCGGCGATATTGATTGTGGTTGCTCCTTCTGCGATTACGGCTTCCAACACCCGACAAAGAAAATCGACGTCCGAGCGGCTGCCGTCTTCCGGAGAGAATTCCACATCTGCACAATGCTTGCGTGCGAAGCGCACCGCGGCTCTCGCTTGCTCCAGCACTTGCTCCGGCGTCATGCGCAGTTTCTTTTCCATGTGCAGCGCACTGGTAGCGATAAAGGTATGTATGCGCGCCCGTTGCGCTCCCCTAAGCGCCTCGGCGCCGCGCGAGATATCGCTTTCATTGGCGCGGCAAAGCCCCGCCACAATGCTTTCTTTGATTGTGTTTGCAATGGCGCGGACAGCCTCGAAGTCGCCGTTCGACGCGGCCGGAAATCCGGCTTCAATCACATCCACCCGCAAACGCTCAAGCTGCTTGGCGATACGTAATTTCTCTTCGCGCGTCATCGACGCGCCTGGGCTCTGCTCCCCGTCGCGTAGCGTGGTATCGAAAATGATGAGTTGATCGCCGCTCATGGCAGGCCTCGACAAAGGGGCGGCGCCGCGCCCAATGCCGGAATTCTAGAGGATCAGAAGGGCGAACGCTTTTTGCGGAAATTCCACAACCACAACAGGTAACCGGATAGCGAGTACCCGATGAAGACCGCCGCTAATACGGCCGCGGGCTGATAGGAAACCACGGCGAAGGCGAGAACCGGCAATAGCACGACTGAGAAAGGGACGGCTCGCCGGAAATTGACGGTCTTGAAACTATAAAACGGAACACTGCTCACCATTGTGACGCCGGCGAATACCGTCACGATCGCCGCCAGCACGCGCAGCGGTTGCGTCACTTCGGCATAACCCAGATCAAGCGCAATCCATACAAAACCCGCGACCAATGCGGCGCCGGAAGGGCTGGGTAATCCTTGAAAATAGCGCTTGTCGACGACACCGATATTGGTGTTGAAACGTGCCAGCCGTAACGCAACGGCGGCACAATGAATGAAAGCGGCGATCCAGCCAATGCGACCCATCGGCTGCAATGCCCATTCATACATGATCAATGCCGGCGCGGCGCCAAAAGCGACCATATCGGCGAGGCTGTCGTATTGCGCGCCGAATTCGCTTTGCGTGCGCGTCAGGCGCGCAATACGGCCGTCCAGACCGTCGAGGACTAAGGCAACAAACACCGCGACCGCAGCCTGCTCATACAGTCCATCCATGGCGCGCACGATGGCGTAGAAACCGGAGAACAGGACGCCAGTGGTGAAGAGATTCGGCAGCAAATAAATGCCGCGGCGGCGAAGGGTCAATTCCTTGCGCTGCGGGGGTTCCGTGAATTCAGCCATGCGTTTTTCCTCTTCTTGAGCTGATGGTCCGGTTTTAGAGCTCTGCGAGCACAGTACTGGAAGCGGATACCTTCTGGCCAAGTTCCACTCTCACCCGGGAGCCAGGCGGTAAATAGACATCCACCCGGGAGCCAAAACGAATGAAGCCAAAACGCTGGCCGCGCGCCAATCGATCGCCCGGTTTAATGTAGCAAAGCACGCGCCGCGCAACGAGTCCCGCGATTTGAACACAGGTGATATCTACGCCGGTATCCGTCTGCAGCCAAAGTGCATTACGCTCATTCTCTAGCGAAGCCTTGTCCAGCGCCGCGTTCAAAAAGCTGCCCTTCCTGTACCAAGCGTCTTTGACCACCGCATCGACGGGCGAGCGATTCGAGTGCACGTTGAACACGTTCATAAAGATGCTGACCTTGATCGCAGGTCGATTGAGGTAAGGATCTTCGGTGTTCATGACGAGCAACACGCGACCGTCCGCCGGGCAGACGACGGTGTTTGGACCGCCCGGAATTTCACGCGGCGGGTCGCGGAAGAACTGCAATACGAATACTGCCACGACCCACAAAGGCACCGACCACCACCAACCGGCAAAATAGCCCACGAGCACGGCAATGAGGATACTTAGCGTCAGGTAAAACCAACCCTCTCGCGCGATGATGGGATGGGGATAATTGTTGGCCATAGGTTTGGGCTCTCCTCGATAGCCTTGCGTGCAACTTCCTTGCCGCAAATAAAAAGGCCTGTGTCTAACAGGCCTTCATGGTCTTAGTTCTTGCTTTGGTCGACCAATTTGTTCTTTTTGATCCAGGGCATCATCGCGCGCAATTGCTCGCCGACTTTTTCGATAGGATGTTCGGCCGTCAGGCGACGTCGGGACAGCAGCGTCGGGGCACCTGCACGGTTCTCGAGAATGAAGCTCTTCGCGTATTCACCCGTTTGAATGTCCTTCAGCGCCTGACGCATCGCATTCTTGGTGTCTTCAGTCACTACTTTGGGACCAGTAACGTACTCGCCATATTCCGCGTTATTGGAAATCGAGTAATTCATGTTCGCGATACCGCCCTCATAGATGAGGTCCACAATCAGCTTCAATTCGTGCAGACATTCGAAGTAAGCCATCTCCGGCGCGTAGCCGGCTTCTACCAGCGTTTCAAAACCGGCTTTGATCAATTCCACCGCGCCGCCACAGAGGACGGCCTGCTCTCCGAAAAGATCGGTTTCCGTCTCTTCCTTGAAAGTCGTTTCGATAATCCCGGCACGCCCGCCGCCGATAGCCGCGGCATAAGACAGTGCGAGATCGCGCGCGCGCTTGCTTTGATCTTGATAAATCGCGATCAGCATCGGTACGCCGCCGCCTTGGGCATAGGTACCACGCACGGTATGACCCGGTGCCTTGGGTGCGACCATCACGACATCAAGGTCTTTGCGCGGCACAACTTGACCATAGTGGATATTGAAACCATGCGCGAACGCGAGCGTTGCGCCTTGCTTCATATTGGGCTCGATCTCCGAGGCGTAAACCGCGGCGATATGTTCGTCGGGCATCAGCAGCATGACGAAGTCGGCGCCTTTGACCGCTTCGGCGATTTCCGCGACGTTCAGACCGGCGTTCTTCGCTTTGTCCCAGGAGCCGCCGCTTTTACGCAAGCCGACCGTAATGTTCATACCGGAATCTTTCAGATTCAGCGCATGAGCGTGGCCTTGGGAGCCGTAACCAACGATGGTTACTTTCTTGCCCTTGATTAAAGAAAGGTCGGCGTCTTTGTCGTAAAAGACCTTCATGGTCATGTCCTTCGGATTGTTCAAATGGATAAAGGAACGAAGCGCCGGCAGGCGCTTCGCAAAATCAGACTCGCAGCACGCGCTCGCCTCGTCCGATGCCGGAAGCACCGGTGCGCACCGTTTCCAGAATCGCGCTTTTGTCGAGCGCCTGAATGAAAGCGTCGAGCTTTTCGCCCGTGCCCGTCAGCTCAATGGTGTAAGTGCTGTCCGTCACGTCGATAATGCGGCCGCGAAAAATTTCGGCCATGCGTTTCATTTCGTCGCGATGCGTCCCGGTAGCGCGCACTTTGATCAGCATCAGCTCCCGTTCGATGTGCGGCGCTTCGGACAAGTCCACGACTTTCACGACCTCGATGAGCTTATTGAGCTGCTTGGTAATCTGCTCGACAACGTCATCCGACCCGGAAGTAACAATCGTAATGCGCGACAGGGACGCATCTTCCGTCGGCGCGACGGTAAGCGATTCAATGTTATAGCCGCGGGCCGAGAAAAGACCTGCAACACGCGAGAGCGCCCCCGCCTCGTTTTCCAGCAATACGGAAATAATATGGCGCATATGACGGACTTTTTCCGCGTTGAGGTTGAAATGACTTAGCGCAGGTGCGTTCATGCTCAGAGTTCCTCGGCCAGAATCATTTCCGAGATGCCTTTGCCTGCGGCGACCATCGGATAGACGTTCTCGGTCTGATCGGTCATAAAGTCCATGAACACGCAACGGTCCTTCAGTTTAAACGCCTCAATGAGGGCGCCTTCCACATCCTCGGGCTTTTCAATGCGCATGCCGACATGGCCATAAGCCTCGGTGAGCTTCACGAAATCGGGCAGCGCGTCCATATACGATTCGGAATACCGATTGCCGTGAAAAAATTGCTGCCACTGACGAACCATGCCCATGTACTTGTTGTTCAGGTTGATGATCTTTATCGGCAGGTGATACTGCTTGCAGGTGGACAATTCCTGAATGCACATCTGAATGCTCGATTCGCCGGTGACGCACGCGACGGTCGCCCCTGGATTGGCCAGAAAAGCACCCATCGCGGCAGGTAGGCCGAAGCCCATGGTACCGAGGCCGCCTGAATTGATCCAACGACGCGGTTTGTCGAATTTATAGAATTGCGCCGCCCACATTTGATGCTGCCCGACATCCGAGCACACGAAGGCATCTCCGCCGGTCACTTCATAGAGCTTTTCGACCACGTTCTGCGGTTTGATGATGCTGCTCGTGCGGTCATAGCGCAGACAATCTTTGCCGCGCCACAGTTCGATCTGTGCCCACCACGCCTTCAAGGCCTTGTCGTCCATCTTGGAGACATGGCCTTCAAGCAAGGGAAGCAACTCATCCAAGGTTTCCCGCACGTCGCCTACGATGGGAACGTCCACTTTTACGCGCTTGGAAATCGAAGAAGGATCGATATCGATATGAATGATCTTGCGGGCGATCTGACTGAAATGCGCCGGGTTGCCGATAACGCGGTCGTCGAAGCGCGCGCCAATTGCAATCAGCACATCGCAATGCTGCATGGCCATGTTGGCTTCGTATGTCCCGTGCATACCTAGCATGCCCAGGTGTTGACGGTCAGTGGCCGGATAAGCGCCCAGACCCATCAGCGTGTTGGTGCAAGGAAATCCCAATAAACGCACCAGCTTCGTCAACTGCTCGGAAGCATGCGAGAGGATTACACCGCCGCCGGCATAGACGTACGGGCGTTTCGCCTCAAGAATGAGTTGGGCCGCTTTTTTGATTTGGCCCGGATGGCCCTTCACCACGGGGGTATAGGACCGCATTTCGACCGTATCGGGATATTCGAACGGATACACATGCGTCGAAATATCCTTAGGAATATCGACGAGCACGGGGCCAGGACGACCAGTCTTGGCGATGTGAAACGCTTTTTTAATGGTGGGAGCGATGTCCGCAACGTTCTTCACCAGGAAGTTATGCTTCACGCAGGGACGCGTGATGCCGACGGTGTCGACTTCCTGAAAAGCATCGAGACCAATCGCGTGCGAGGGCACTTGGCCGCTGATGATGACCATGGGAATGGAATCAAGATAGGCGGTCGCGATGCCGGTAACCGCATTCGTCAACCCTGGTCCTGATGTAACGAGCGCGACGCCTACTTTATCGCTAGCGCGTGCGTATCCGTCCGCGGCGTGCGTCGCGCCTTGTTCATGGCGAACCAGCACATGTTTCACTTTGTCCTGCTTGAACAAAGCATCGTAAATGAACAAGACGGCGCCACCGGGATAGCCGAAGACGTATTCCACGCCTTCCGCTTCCAGACATTTGATGACAATGTCCGCACCGCTTAAAACGGGGCCTTGCGCTTCTTTGCCGCTGCTCATTTGGATCGCCTAAGTTGTTGCCGGGTTTGGTCTGCTTTTTCCGTAAGTGCGTTGAATTCTTAGCGGAAAACAGAGAACACTAAAGGCTGGACCGGATTTGGTCAAGCCAAGCGCCGAAGACAATGAATATCGATGCCATTAAACGCTGGCCCAGCGATGAAAGCGCTTGTCCGCGGTCAAAATCGCTAAGAAATTTAACGCTTTGTTAACATCCACAGCTTCTACCGTGAAAAGGACTCGGCGCTGTCTTCCAGAACCGAACTGTCGGCCTTCCTCGCCAGTGTCGAACGGCGCGCCTACAAACAGGCGTTCTTCGCTGTGCGGGATGAGGCGTCTGCCCTCGATTTAGTTCAGGACAGCATGATGCGGCTGGCGGAAAAATACGGTGACCGCCCGGCGGCCGAATTGCCCCTCCTATTCCAACGAATTTTGCAAAACGCCATCCGCGACTGGTACCGCCGATCCAAGGTTCGCTCGACCTGGACGACCTTACTTTCTGCCCTGGGAGCGGGGGGCGAAGAGGAAGATTTCGACCCTTTAGACACGCTCGCGACCGAGGGCGGGAGCCAAACTGCACAAGACGAGGCCGAACGTGCACAAGTGCTTGTAATCATTGAGCGGGAAATTGAGAAACTACCCTTACGTCAACGCCAGGCTTTTTTGCTGCGTTATTGGGAAGAGCTGGATGTGGCGGAAACCGCTATTTCGATGGGATGTTCGGAAGGCAGCGTGAAAACGCATTGTTCGCGTGCAACCCATGCACTTGCGGCGGCACTGAAGGCCAAAGGCATTGAGCCATGAAAGACGAAACAGATATCGCCCGCAGCATAAGCGTCAAATTAGACCAGGGTCTGGAATTGCCGGAGCCTGTGTTGGCACGCCTACGTGCCGGGCGACAGAAGGCTCTGGATCATCAACGGCAATCCGCCGGCGCGTTGGCCAATGTCGGTGGCTTCAATCTGGATTGGCTGGACGCCCGCCGCTTTTCCCGTATCCTCGCTCCCTTGGCGCTTATCGCCGTGGCGGTATTCGTGGGCAATCAGTGGACGGAAACGCGCATAGAAGCAGAGCAGCGCGCGGCGAGATTGGCCGAAATCGATGTCGCCATGTTGAGTAGCGATCTACCCTTGGAAGCCTATCTGGACCGGGATTTTCACGCATGGCTCAACGCTCAGCCGCAATCCTCCTCTTACTGATCTCTCTGCTGCATAGTCTCGCAGTGGGCGCCGCCCCCGTGGATCCGGAGTGGCAACAGCTCACCGAGAATCAGCGGCAGGTGCTCGCGCCCTTGCAGGCCCAGTGGAAAGATTTCAATGCGCCACGGAAGCAAAAATGGATCGAACTCGCCGATCGCTATCCTCAACTCTCTCTTTACCAACAATGGCAGTTGAAAAAGCGCATTCAGGAGTGGTCCAAACTGACGCCGGAACAACGCGAAGCGGCTCGGGAGCGGTACAAGGAATTCGAGCAACTATCTCCTGAGCAAAAAGAAACAGTGCGCCAGCAATACGAAATGAAACAACAGCTCGGTGGCACGCCTGCGGCACCCGCACCCGCAGCAAAATAGCCAACACGATGAACAACCCGGTTCCCTATGGGTGAAACCCCGAAGGCGCTTTACCCGTCGATTTTGCGGCGATTGGCCGCCATGGTTTATGAATCGTTGTTGGTCCTGGCGATTCTCATCGTTGCCGGCATGCTCTTTGGCGCGGCAACGCATCACTTCCAAGGAAATCCTTTGTTTGGTATAGGCCTCATGGCGGTGCTCGGGCTCTATTTCGTCTGGTGTTGGCATCGCGGGGGACATACGCTGGCAATGAAGGCCTGGCGTTTACGGCTTTCACGGCCGAATGGCGACAGAATTAGCATCGGCCAAGGCGTCCTGCGGTTTCTCGCAGCGAGTCTGATGCTCGGAACGAGTTTAGTGGGTGTTTTGATCCTGTCGCGTCTGCCGCAATACGCGCAGAACTGGATGACGTGGTTGTTGCTGGCGCCGGGCCTGCTGGATTTGCTTTGGGCGGTTGTCGACCCGGACAAACAGTTCCTTCATGACCGTATCGCGCACACGCGCGTCTTTCTCAACAAGGCCGCGATAGCTATCGACGCTCCACCCAATACATCATCCCCAGCGCCGTCGTAAGAAATAACACGCTCGGAAGCACGGCACTAAGCATCGGCGGCCAATTGTCCAATACGCCAAGATGAGAAAACAGGGCGTTCAATAGCTGGAACAAGATACCAAGCATGATGCCTGCGAACATTTTGACGCCCACCCCACCCGAGCGCAGGGCCACATAGGCGAAAGGAAGCGCCAAACCCATCATCACCAGCACGGCAAAGGGGTAGACCACTTTCTTCCATAAGGCGATGTCGTAACGATCCGTGCGCTGATGGTTCTGCTCCAGATGCTGCGAGTACTGATACAACCCCCACGCCGACATTTTCTCCGGTCGCACCATCAACACCGAGAGCATGTCCGGCGTTAAGACAGACGTCCACTTCATGGCGTCGATTTTATCCACGGTAGCGCCATCCGGACCAAACCGCGTCCGGCTCACTTCCCCGAGCTGCCATGTTTGATCTAGAAGGAAGTGTCCTGTCTTGGCTTCGCTGATCGACAACAGGTGCATCGCCTTGTCAAAATCGTAAATCAATACGCCGCGCAGCGTGTTGTCGGGCATGACCTGCCGAATGTTGACGAAGAGCTGGTCCGATTTCACCCACAGCCCTGATTTCAATTCCTGTGAAACGGTGGCGCCGAGGCTGCCGAGACGCACCCGCTGCGCCGCGCGTTCCGCGAAAGGTGCCGCGAGTTCTCCCAGAAGAACCGTGAGCACCACGAACCAAATTCCGATCCGCGCCAAGGTTCCCGCCGCGCGCCAGGGCGACAGTCCCGATACGCGCAGCACCGTATATTCCGAATTCCCTGCCATGATCGACAGCGCGATGAGCGTACCCACGAGCACGGCAATAGGAAAAAGTTCGTAAAGATGCCCCGGCACCGACAAGGCGACGAACAAAAAGGCCTGGGGCAACGCATAGCTGCCCTTACCCAAGTCGCCAAGTTCATTGATGAGATCAAAAAAAGCGAAGAGGCCGGCAAAAGCGACGGCGACAAAGGCAGTCGACTTGTAAATCTCTCGTCCGAGATAGCGCGTAACAGTGATCATCGCCAGCGCAGAAACGCAAAACCTTGAGTGCTACGCCACACGAAAAGCAATGCCACCACCGCCGCTGCCGCGGCATGCACGATCCACCAACCGATGTCAAAACTCACTTTGCCCTGCCCCACCCAGGCTTGCACGACGCCAACCAGATTGCTGTAAAGCATGTATGCGAACACGGCGAAAAGCAGATTGATGGATCGGCTCGCCCGCGGATTCACGAACGCCAGCGGAATCGCGAGGAGTGCGAGATTGAGTGCGATGAAAGGCAGTCCGATCCGCCACATCAATTCCCCACGCAATTTGTTATCGCTACGCCGGATCAGTTCTACCGTCGGGATTGTTTTCGAGGGTTGTGCGCCGCTTTGCTGCTCGCCGGATTGCACGCGCACCGCATATCGTTCGAAATCGGTGACGCTGTACTCGGGTGTTCCGGGCGTTCCTTCATAACGACGGCCCTCCAGCAGCACGGCAAAACGATCCCCATTCGGCGTCACTTCCATATAGCCACGATCGCTTACGACAACGCCATTCTTGCCATGCTGCTTGGTCGCGACGAAAACATTGCGCACCTCGCCGACTTTGCCATCGACTGCCTCGACAAAAAACACGCGTTCCGCATTGGCGGACTCGCGGAAAACTCCCGGCGCGACCCGAGACAATTCGTCACGGCTATCGAGCTGACGGCGATATTCCTCGGCACGCCCATTGGCCCACGGGGAGAGAAACAAGGCCATCAACGTGATCAAGAGGATGATCGGCATGGCGAAGACCAGCACCGGCCGAATCCACGCAGTTAGCGCGACCCCGGAAGTAGACCAGACGACCATTTCGGAGTCGCGATAGGCCCGAGAGATGGCCATCAATACGGCAACAAAGAGGGTGAGCGCCAATAAAATAGGCAGATAGTTGATGGCAGTAAACCCGATGAGAGCAAACACGGCATCGGGCGGAATCTGGCCGCCCGCCGCCCTGCCCAGCAAACGCACAAGCTGGCTGGTGATGACGATGGCGAACAGCGCGGAAAAGACGGCGAAGGCGTAATTGCCGAATTCCCGCAACAAAGAGCGTTGAAATATGACCAATGAAGCGGCGCTTGAAGAAGACGCCGGGCACAGACGCGCACCCGGGCGGCATTTTGCATAGGCCTCTCATTACGGGGATAATCTTCCGCCACGGCCTTTCGCCATGGTGCGGAACAAGCAGTGCTCAGGCCGCGTAACGAATGGAGTTCGCTTTGGAATTTAGCACGAAAGTTCTGACGCCGGAGAAGCTCACCAGCCCGGCAATCGTTATTGGCGTCTACGAAGGCGGAAAGTTATCCGCGAGCGCGGAACGCATCGACAAGGCGGCCAAAGGGATCATTGCCCGTCTCATCAAATCGCGGGATTTCGAACCGAAACTGGGAACGATCCGCACCTTATACAAACCTCAGGGCCTGGCCTGCGAGCGTTTGATCGTGGTCGGTCTGGGAAAAAGCGAGGAATTCGGTCCGCGCGCCTACCGCGAATCCGTCCGCGCTGCGACCACCGCTTTGAAAGACACCGGCGCGGCCGAAGCCCATCTTTTCTTTATCGAACTACCGGTGAAGGGCTGCGACTTACGTTGGAGCGCTCGGCAAGCGGTGTTGATCGTTAGTGAAACTTTGTATCGCTTCGAGGAGTTCAAAAGCAAAAAAGCTTCCGCGTCTCTCTTGAAACGAATGCTGCTTGCCATAGACGACAAGAGCGTGCTGGGCGCTATAAATGAAGGGATCAGCGAAGGACGCGCGATTGCGACGGGTATGTCGCTGACGAAAGACTTGGGCAATCGCCCAAGCAATTTCTGCACGCCGACGCATTTGGCAGAGCAAGCGACCGCGCTGGCGCGCGAGTACAAATTCGGCATCGAAGTCCTCGAACGCAAGGACATGGAGAAACTGGGCATGGGCGCACTGCTCGCAGTCGCTCGCGGTTCCCACCAACCGCCCAAGTTCATCGTGCTGCGCTATAACGGTGGGAGCAAGAAGGACAAGCCTATCGTGCTCGTTGGGAAGGGCGTTACCTTCGATACCGGCGGCATTTCGATTAAGCCCTCGGCCGAAATGGACGAGATGAAATTCGATATGTGCGGGGCAGCCAGCGTACTCGGCACCTTCCGCGCATTGGCCGAGCTCAAGCCGAAGTTGAATGTCGTCGGCCTGATCGCTGCCACGGAGAACATGCCCGGCGGAAATGCAACGAAACCCGGCGATATCGTCAAGAACATGTCCGGGCAAACGATTGAAATCCTGAACACCGATGCCGAAGGCCGCCTCATTCTTTGCGATGCGCTCAGCTATGCCGAGCGTTTCGAACCCGCCGCGGTAATCGATATCGCCACGCTGACCGGTGCGTGCGTCATTGCGCTTGGGCATATCGCTACGGGCGCTTTCTCGAATAATGAAGCCTTGGTGCAGTCGCTACTGGAAGCCGGCCGCGAAGCCTGGGATCGAGCCTGGCACATGCCGCTATGGGAGGAATATCAAGAGCAGATCCGCAGCCCCTTTGCCGACATGGCGAATATCGGCGGACGCCCCGGTGGAAGCATCACCGCAGCATGCTTCCTCTCGCGCTATGCCGAAAAATACCCGTGGGCGCACCTCGACATCGCCGGCACGGCATGGAACTCGGGCAAAAACAAAGGCGCAACGGGTCGCCCAGTTCCCTTGCTCGTGACCTACCTGTTGCATCAGGCGCGGCAGGCGTGACTCGGATCGATTTCTATCATGATGCGGACGATCGGTTGGCTGTCGTCTGCCGCCTCGCCGCCAAAGCGACGCAGCAGAAGCATCGGGTGCTGATCTACGCTCCCGACGAAGCCCGAGCGCAGGCAATTGATCAAATGCTCTGGAGCAATCCGGCCATCGGCTTTTTTCCTCATTGCAGGGCTGATCACAAACTCGCCGCGGAAACACCCATCCTGATCACGACCGATGCACAGGCACAGCCGCACGACGAAGTACTCATCAACCTCGACGAAGAATGGCCGCCGGTTTTTGCGCGATTTCAGCGTCTGCTCGAAGTTGTCGGTCGTGCCGACGAAGACAAGCAACGGGCGCGTGCGCGTTTCAAGTTCTACAAAGACCGCGGTTATCCCATCCAGGCACATAACCTCGCCGATATGAAGATTTGAACCGTGGCTGAAGAAGCAGATGAAATCCTAAAAAAGGCCGAAGCACTGCTCGCCAAACATCGCGGCACCCGTGCCGGTGCAACGCCTCCGGTGGATTTTCCCACTTTGACTGAGGTGGTGGGCGAAGCGCCCTCGGAAAATGCGCGTCATCCTTCTCCCCTGCTGGACGAAGATGAATTGGAGTCTTTCGAGCGGGAATTACGGCAGGAAATTTTGCAGCTCATCCGCGCCGAACTCGAACGTCTGATCGAAGCAAGACTACATCCGCGCATCGAATCCAAAGTCGCTGAAGTGATGACGCGGGCACGCGTGGAACTCGAGGTTGAAGTACGTCGTGCGGTGCGCGAGTCGGTCACCCAAGTAATCGACGATGAGATTGAAAGACTCAAGGACGCCTAAAGCGCATCACTGCAAACGAAGGCGCAATAGCACCGGATCGTGATCGCTGGCACGCAATGCCGCCGGGTACTCGGCATTGATATGCACGATGTCGTACACGCTGCGCCCAACCAAAGGGGCACTTACTAGCGCGTGGTCCAATGCCTGTGCATTGCCCTCGTGGATGTACGTATAACGCTCTTCCGGTGGTAAATCGAGGGTCAGATTGTGCAAACCGCCGCCGGCCAAAATTCCCAGTGCGGGACCGAACTCGAAATCGTTTAAATCGCCAAGAACGACGGCATTCGCTTCCGCACCGAGGGTCCGAATGTAATGGGCCACCGCCTTCGCCTGTTGCTGCCGCTGCCCCTCGGAAGGGCGCCGCGGCGGTTGCTGCACGCCGAACAACGGTTCGTCCGCTCGTTTGGACACGAAATGGTTCAACACTGCATGCAGCAGATGTTGGCGGAATCGGAAGGTCTGGACGAGCGGCTTGCGGCTGCTGTAGAAGGCTGAGTTGCCTGGCGCGATACGAACAGGCGCCGCAGCAAGGCTTACCCGAGCCGGATCGAACAAAAACACTTGGCGGATATTGGCCCCAGGCTCCCCGCCGTCTTCGTTGTGTCCTGGGTCGATTGCGCTCCAGTTGTACAAGGGCCCGCCTAAACGGGCGATGGCCTCGGTAAGGCGCTTCAGGGTCAACCCAGCGTCCACATTACCGTCATCGACGGCGCCATTGCTATCCTGAATTTCCAACAATCCCACGATATCGGGCTCCTGCAAATTACACACGATATGCTCTGCGATGCGGTCGAAACGCCATTGCGCGTCGCGACCATCGAGGTTCTCCACGTTATAGACAGCGATGCTTAAGTCCCCCCGATGGGCGTTGGTGGCATGCTCCGCCATCAACGAGACCGAGTGACGGCTTGGCGTGGTCGTGAGGTGCAGTGTGTAGTGACCAAAGCGGTAGTCCAAGACCGCTTGGATGTTCTCCAACCGATCGCCGACCTGCGCTCTGTCGATTCCGCTGTGGCTCAGGAAGATGCGTTGCGGATTGAAATGCGCCGCATCGACCAACAGTGCACCGCGCGGCGAAAGTCTCCCTTGCGCGTCTTCGCCGATTATTGCCAGGTCGCCTTGTGCGTTGAGCGGAGCGATCACGCGTGCGGCCCTCATCTGCACTCGCATCGCTTCGAGGCTTTCATAAAAATCCAACGCATCCTGGGTCGGATCGAAATCCTTCGATGCATCGACGCCACCGCTGCGTTCTCTGATATGCAAGGGCGGCGTGCGGCCCCCTGCACCCAGTTCGACTGCCACCGGCAACGGATTGCCCTCCGACAAGACTCTGACGGCGGGAGAAACGATATTGGTCGTGCTGAGATTTGCGATAGCACTCGATACGGCGGGACGAAATTCGTCCACCTGACCGTCGACCTCGACCGCATTCCCGACGGCGACCTTCGGCGCGGCTTGTGTGAACACAAAAATGGCTTCAGAGGTTGCCTCGTCCTGGTCCGGCGAGTGATCCTGCATATAGAAACCATTCGTGCGCACCGCGGTAACAATCCCGCGAACAGCCGTAACCCACTCGCCCTTGAAGGGCGAAACATGCGTCCGTCCCTGGATGTCGTGAATGCGTAATTCGCTGCTAGATGCCTGAGATAGCCAAAGGCAGCCCCCGGCGAAGAGCGCAAGATATAATCCTGCCATTCGCGCCAACGACATTG
>DATEOW010000205.1:0-11083 GCA_035273665.1 Burkholderiales bacterium
GGCATTCCGGTCGCCAATTCGTACATGCGTGCGCCGACCTTCTCGATTTCGCTTTCGTCTACATCCGCTCTCATGCGCGAGCGAAACGCGATCAACACCATCAAAATCGCTTCTTGGCTCGCGCGAGCAAGGCTTGATAGACCGCCTTGGAGCTCCAATTCGGTTTGCCAGGCACCAGCTCCGAGGACTTCTGCACGAGAATTAGTTCGCCACGGCGTTGTTCCAGATACCGCTCTTTGGCCTCTAGCGAGTCGAGGTTATAAGCGACCGCATCGAGATTGGCGAAGTTGGTGTGCTCCCACAAAAAGTACGCATCCTGTAAACGCGGCTGACCATCTGCTCGCAGAAAAGTCTTGGGCATGACGCATTTCCAAAGATAGCCCGAATAGATTTCGGTGTTCTGGTGCAGTGGTTCGATGCAATGACGCGGATCGGCTTCATCCAGCCAGATGCAGTAATCGAGTAAACCGCCGAACATTTCCAGCTCCATCCCTGGCACGCGCGCATGGAAATCGCGTCGATGCGACAGCAGCCCCGTTACCTTTGCTTCAAAACCGAACCAACCGCCTTCTTCACGTTCCTCGGCAATATGCTCGACAATGCGTTTCGCTTTTTCGCGCGGGACAAAGATCGGAATCGAGTTGGCCTCATCGCCTTCGCCCAGTTGCGCAACGAAATACGGGCGATCCGGATGGGTCTTCCAATTTTCGAGATCGAAAGTGAAATCCCAGGAAGGGCCCCACACTTCAAAACCGTGGAAGAGCCAGGCCTGCACCTTGTCGTGCCAAATGACATTCTTGCCCGCACGCTGGCTTTGTTTTTCCCACCAACCCGAGGTCAACAATGCGGACGGGAACAAAGTGCCGCGCGCCGTGACACGGATCGGTTCTTCAAGACCGACTTCCAATAGACGCGTGCGCAGATCGTCGATTTCCAGCACGCTGCGCGCCACTTCGGTCCACGACTTCTCGGGGCGGCGAAGAAAATCTTCGTAGGCGCTTAGACGCTGAATGAAATAGGGTTCGAGCGCGCTATTGATGTTGAAGGTGAAACCGCCCCCGGCATTGGCTTCGCCAATGTGGATACTCGCGGCCTCGTTCGGCGCGGTAGCGGGTCGGCGGTCCGCTACCGCTACGTGGGGTTTCGAGGAGCCTCTGTTCCCATTCCACCGATCGATCCGATGCGCATATCGCCGCCGCTACGCAAGCCCTCGATCTGCGTGCCGCCCGGCGTGGCGAGAATGGCATCAATGCTCATATTGCCTAATGCTTCGACCTGACCTAGGCGCAAGCCGCCGGCGGCGATGGCTTGTGGATCGCGGTCTTTGAGCATGGCCAACAAGGCGCGCACCTGCTCAACCAGTTCGCGATCGCCGGTGGCCGTCGTCTTTTCCAGATCTTTCTTCAACGAAGCTTGCCGTGACTTGGAAGTGGGATCCAGCTCGATCGCCTCCACGTCCACTTGTGCCCATCTCTTTTTGATGAGCGATTTGACGCCGGCGTACGCATCCTTGAGCGCCTGTTCGGCGTTGCTCTTTAAAGCGGCTGTGGCGCCCGAAACGAGGGCTGCTGTGATCAACGACAACGGGTCCATTGAAACCTCCGCCTCGATTACAGGAAGGCACTTAGCATGCACCTTTCGACCTTTTTTTTCATCTGTCCGAAGGCCTAAGTTGCACGCCATGGGCTTTATGCGCCGGCACTGCTAAGCTAGCGTCGATGCCAGCACTGCATTTCCGCCCCGCCTTGATCGATGCGCTGAAGGATTATTCCCTCGGGCGCTTGGCGAAGGATGCGTCCGCCGGCCTGATCGTGGCCGTTGTCGCCCTCCCCCTCGCCATGGCTTTTGCCATCGCCTCGGGTCTCAAACCGGAGGCGGGCATCTTCACCGCCATCATTGCCGGTTTTTTGATTTCGCTGCTCGGCGGCTCACGTGTCCAAATCGGCGGTCCGGCCGGCGCCTTCATTGTTGTCGTGTACGGCATTGTCGACACCTACGGCGTCGCGAATTTGCTCGTATCGACGCTCTGCGCCGGAGTTTTACTCTTCCTCATGGGCGCCCTCAAACTGGGCAAGCTGGTGCGCTTCATTCCCATTTCCCTGGTGATCGGGTTCACCAACGGTATCGCGGTGCTCATCATGTTTTCGCAGATCAAGGATTTCCTCGGCCTGCGTATCGAGAACCTGCCGGCCGAATTCTTCGCGCAGCTGGAAACCCTCGCGGGACATGTAGATACCGCCAATCCCTACAGCATCGCCTTGGGGGCAGCTTCGCTACTGTTGGTCGTGCTATGGCCGAAGTCGTACTCCGCTTCGAACTCGCGCATCTATCGGGCACTCGCGCATGTCCCTGGAACATTGATCGTCTTGGTGCTGGGAACAGTCGCAGTGGCGATATTTCAGATACCGGTCGAAACGATCGGCAGTCGCTTCGGCGGCATTCCGCAAAGCCTGCCGCAGCTCGACTTTCCGGCATTCGAATGGCGTTCTGTCCAACACCTGTTCGGCCCCATCGTCACGATCGCGCTGCTTGGCGCAATCGAGTCGCTGCTGTGTGCGCGGGTGGCGGACTCGATGATCGGGGACCGTCACGATCCGAATCAGGAATTGATGGCGCAAGGCGCGGCAAACTTCATCGCGCCCCTCTTCGGCGGTTTTTGCGCGACCGGAACGATCGCGCGCACGGCGACGAATGTTCGCGCAGGCGCCACCTCGCCGATTGCGGGCATCATTCACAGCCTCGTTCTGGTGTTGGTCCTGCTGGTTGCAGCGCCGCTCGCACAGAACATCCCGCTTGCGAGCCTCGCAGCCATTCTATTTTTTGTTGCCTGGAATATGGGGGAATGGCGTGAATTCGCACGACTGCGCCAGTTTTCCGACAAGCACCGGATCATTTTCCTTTCCACCTTCATCCTGACCATCGTTGTTGATCTCACGGTGGCTGTCGAAGTGGGGATCGTGCTGGCCTGCTTGTTCTTCGTGGTGCGTGTGGCGCGCAGCACGAAGATCGACGTGATGGACGAAACCGAACGCTACGGCATGCCGGCGTACGTGGAAATGTATCGGATTGTCGGTGCGCTGTTCTTTGGCGCGATGGACAAGATGGAAGTCTTGCTGGACCCCCGGCGCCACATCCCGGACTTCACTGTCATTGATTTATCCGGGGTGTTCATGATCGACGCTTCCGGACTCGACGCGCTCGAATCGCTCCATCGCCTGTTGCTTAAGCGCGGCGGTTGTCTGATTCTGGTCGGCGCGCGTTCGGAAGTCGCCGAGCTGATTCACCGCTCCGGATTTTCGGCGGAACTGGGCGAACACGGCTTGGTGGCGAACATGGATGACGCCCTCGAATGGATTTCGCGTTACCCCGAGCCGGACGCTCCGGGAAATGCCTAGAGATTAGGACGCCGTTGCCTGATACGCCTTGCGGTCCGCGTTTACTTTTGCGACTGCGGGCCGTTCGCCTAGCATTTTCATATAGGGCTTGATGCGGTCGGCATATGCTTCCAGCACGTCTTTGCCGTAAATCAGTTTGGTGCAGATACTGATCACCGGCAAGTGGACTGCCGCGGTGCAATCGGCGAGGGTGAATTCACGACCGGCGATATAAGGATCGAACTTGACCAGACGTTCGAAAGCGCCCACCCCGCGGCGCAATTCGCGTTCGACTTCCTTTTTCGTTTCGTCCGAAACGCCGCCGCCGAAAAAAGCTTCCATATAGAGCCGGCGTGCGACGAGTTCCAGATGCAGATCGATCATGAGCGACAGTTCGCGTACCCGTGCCCGGGCGAGCGGGTCTTGCGGAAGCAATGGCTTCTGAGGATAGATTTCCTCCAGATATTCGGCGATGACCGAAGATTCCGCGAGGTATTGGCCATCCTCCAATTCCAGAAAAGGCACCTTGCGGGCGGGTGAGGATTCTTTCACCGAGGGATCCGTACCGGGACGCGCGAGTACTTCTTCGAAGGGAATCGCCTTTTCGAGCAAGACGAGTTTGACGCGGTTGTAATAGTTACTGACGGGAAAACCGTGAAGCCTTAGCATGGCGGACAGTCCGAGCGGGAAAACAGCGATTATCTTACGGCCGGTTCCATTGCGCCACGGCTCCTCGCCATTTAAGACGGGGTTCAATTAAGCTGTACGCCTAGGGAGAAGTTGCGCCGACTCGAACACGCCGTTTCACCCCCAGCGCCGATGCATGCATAAAACAGCGCGGGACAACACGGGGAGAAGTAAATAGGAATGTCTACTGCCGGTTCCTCGCACCGTAGCCCGTGGCGGCGCCCCGACCTTTTCATTTTGGCGCTTGCCTTCACGGTAATCGCCGTCAGCGCCGCCTTTACTTCGTGGGAAATTCACTCGGACTATTTGACTACGCTAATCGAAGCGCAACGCACTTCTGAAATGGCCGCGGAAGCGTTGAAGGAACACACCGCGGAGGCGATCCTCGATGCGGTTTCACCGATGTGGAGCGCCGGCCAGCACATTGACGATCAAGGCGGGCTGAAGGCGCTAAGCCGTGAGCGGATTCACCGCATTCTCAAACTTCATCGGCCTCCGGCAACGGCGCTCGACCGCCTTTTCGTTTTAGACGGACAAGGCGAGCATCTGGCCAATTCGGTCGCACCCGCTCCGCCGGGAGATTTTCGTTTCCGTCATCGGGAATCGATTGCAACGCATCTCGACGGCGACACCAAGAGCGACGTCGTGGTGGGCTTGTCGGTGCAATTGCCTGCAGACTCCGTCCTGCTCGAACCCATGATGCAGCCAGGCAGCTCAACCTGGGTCATTCCGATTACACAAGCTTTACGTGACGATCAAGGTCGTATCGAGGGCGTCATCGGCGGACTGTTCCGCGTCGACTATTTCCGCAATTTCTACGACGCGCTCAGCACGCGACGAGATGCGAGCATCGCTTTGACGCGCCTCGACGGCACCTTGCTCGCCCGTCATCCGTTTTTTCCGGAATACATGGGCACGACGAATAAGGGCACGCGCGAGTTGCTATTCGCAATGAAGGCACGCGGCGAACTTCCCATTATCCATAGCAGGATCGACAACGTTCAACGGCTGTTCGCGTGGCGGAAAGTAGATAATCTGCCGCTCATGGTCTACGTCGGATTGAGCACGGCGGATTTGCTGGAAGACTGGCGTACGCGTGTGATACGCAGGGTGATTGCGACAACGATCTTCTCAGCGGTCGTGCTTGCGCTGGCCTTCTTCCTCATGCGCAAGCTCAGCGCATTGTCGGAGTCCGAAAGACGCTATCGGGTGCTCTTCGATTCGAATTCCGCCGGCATCCTACTCGTCAAAGACGACATCGTCGTCAATTGCAACAAGGAAGCACAAAACCTGTTCAAGACCGCACCGAATCAAGACTTGACCGGCGCGCACTTGAGCAAGCTATTGGGAAACATCCAAGCACAACTGGTATTCAATTACGCCGAAAGCACGGCGGACGACGTGTCTCCGGAAACTAATCGGTCCGAATGGCAACTTGAAGCCTGCGACGGCTCGGTGTTTTGGGCGAACGTCAGTTTGTCCGCGTTCGATTTCAGCGGGAAACGCCATGTCTTGATGACGGTGCGCGACGTATCGGAGCGCAAGCGTGCGCAGGCGCAGTTGCAGGCGCTCAACCAGGAGCTGGAAGGCCGGGTCAAAAGCCGCACGGAACAACTTGCACAGATCAACAACGATCTACAAGCCTTCAATTACTCGGCCTCGCATGATTTACGCGCGCCGATCCGGCGCATTCGCAGTTTCATCGAGATGATGCAAAGCGAGCATGGCGCGGAGTTTTCTGAGGAAGCCAACCGCCTCCTGTCGCGAGTGGACGCCAATGCGACGCGCATGGATGAAATGCTCGACAACTTGCTGCTGCTGTTCACGACCAATCAAAGTCCGCTGAAGCCCAAAGAACTCGATCTTGGCGACATGGCCCGAGCGATCCTTGCCGATCTCGCTTCGGAGGAACCCGAGCGACGCTATGAGTTGTGGTTACCGGCGCAAACGATGCAGGTCTATGGCGATGAAGGTCTATTGCGCCTAGCGCTCACCAATCTACTTTCCAATGCGTGGAAATTCACCGTCAAGAATGAAGTCAGCCATTTCACGATGGGCCGCTCGCTCAATGGTTTTTATCTACGGGACGATGGCGTCGGCTTCGACACCACGCATGCGGACAAATTGTTCACCGCATTTCACCGTCTGCACCCGGAAAGCGAATTCGAAGGCACCGGCATCGGCCTGGCAATCGTTAAGCGCGTGATCGAACGCCACGGTGGGCGCGTGTGGGCCCAATCGGTACCGGGTATGGGCGCAACCTTCTTCTTTACCATCGGTTCGATGGAAACGATCGACCGGTTGACCGAAGTCCCGGTTTAATTGTTGCCGTCGCTGCGCGCGGCGATGGGTTGAGGCGAACTCCAACCGCCCCCGAGCGCGCGAATCAAGCTCACGGTCGCCAAGCGCCGCGCGCCGTCGATCTGCACGTTGAGCCGCTCAATGTCCAGCTGGCTGCGTTGGACATCGATCACTTCGAAGTAACTCGCAGCGCCCGCTTTGTAACGCGAATCGGTCAAGCCGCTCGCCCGGCGCGATGACACCAGCGCACTCGCATTGGCACGCGCTTGCGCGTCGAGCGTACGCAGATCGGACAGACTGTCCTCTACATCGGCAAAGGCATTCAAGACGCGGTCGCGATAATTCGCGACGGCTTCGTCATAAGCCGCCCAAGACCGATCAAGATTTGCGGTGTTGCGACCGCCGCTAAAAATCGGCATGGTCAATATCGTTCCCGCCAGCGGGCCCAGTGCCCACGTACGGCTCGACCAATTGAACAAATCGCCCAACTCCTCCGATGCAAATCCGCCGTTGGCGGTGAGATTGAGTACGGGGAAGAATGCGGCGCGCGCCACACCGATGCGTGCATTGGACGCCATCAGGCTTTGCTGCGCGGCGACCACATCGGGGCGGCGTTCGAGCAAGGTCGAAGGCAGCCCCGCCGGAATCACAGGCACATTCTCTCTTTCACTTTCGGTGAACGGCTGCTGCGTCAACGTAAAGTTCGCCGGCGCTCGGCCCAGCAAAACGGCGAGCGCATGTTCCAGCCGTGCGCGCTGACGTTCCAGCGCATGCATTTCGCTCTGCGTCGTCGCGAGCTCTGTTTTGGCCCGTGCGAGATCAAGCTCGCTGATGGCTCCCGCGTTGAAACGCTTCTGCGTCAGGTCCACATTTTGATGCCGCCAATCGACGGTGTCGCGCAATAACGCAAGCTCGCTGTCCATCGCACGCAACTGGAAATAAACGCTTGCGACGTCCGCTTGCAAGGCGAGCATCAGCGATTGATAGGTGGCTTCGGAGCTGCCGGCTTCACTCTCCGCCGCGCGTACGCCGTCGCCGATGCGCCCAAATAAATCCACCTCCCAACTTGCATTCAAGTCCGCGCGCCAAATCGTATAAGGCGAGGTATCGACGCCCTGGGGCAATCCGAGCGCGGTTCCCGTGGGTTTGGTGCGGCTCGGCCCAAAACCTGCGCCCAACTGCGGCAACCGGTCCGCGTTGACAATGCCGACGATGGCGCGCGCCTGACGCACACGTGCCGCCGCCGCCTGCAACTGTGCATTGGCCGCCAGCGCCTGCGTTTGCAGCGTGTTCAGCGCTTCATCGTTAAACACGCGCCACCATTCGCCGCGCGCGACATGCTCAGAAGGTTGCGCCTCTTTCCAATGGCCACGCTCGGCCTCGGGCAATTGCACCGCCTCTTTGTATTGAGAAGGCGTCTCGACGTCCGGCGTTTCAAACTTGGGCGCAAGCGAGCAACCGCTCGCGAGAACCAAAAGACTTAAGCCGATTATTTTTTTCATTATGTATTCCCTTCAACCGCGGGGACGCGATCGGAACGCATTTGGCCTGCCGCATGCGGACGTTTGCCGAAGCTACGCAACACGACATAGAAAACGGGTGTCAGCAACAGACCGAAGAAAGTCACGCCCAACATGCCCCAAAACACCGCGATCCCCATTGCTTGCCGCATTTCCGAGCCGGCACCGCTCGATAACGCTAGCGGCACCACGCCCATGATGAACGCGAAGGAAGTCATCAAAATGGGGCGAAGCCGCAGACGGCAGGCCTCCAGCGCCGCGTCCACGACACCGTGCCCTTGTATTTCGAGCTCGCGCGCGAATTCCACGATCAAGATCGCGTTCTTGCACGCCAAGCCGACCAATACGAACAATGCAATCTGCGTGAAAATGTTGTTGTCCCCGCCGGTGAAGTGCACACCGGTGATGGCGCAGAGCAAACACATCGGCACAATCAGAATGACCGCGAGCGGCATGGTGAAACTTTCGTATTGCGCGGCCAGCACGAGGAACACCAACAAGACGCAAAGCGGAAAGACCAGAATCGCCGTGTTGCCGGCCAGAATTTCCTGATAAGTCAGATCGGTCCATTCGTAGGTCATTCCGCGCGGCAGGACTTCCTTCGCAATGCGTTCGATCGCCGCTTGTGCCTCACCCGAGCTGTAGCCCATGCCTGCAGCGCCGTTCAAGTCGGCCGTGGGGAACGCGTTGTAGCGCATCGCGCGGCCCGGGCCGTAACTTTCCTCGACGGTCATTACCGACCCCAGAGGCAACATTTCGCCGGCCGCATTGCGGGTCTTCAAAGTCGCGATATCGTCTGCGTGCGAACGATAAGGCGCGTCAGCCTGCACCACCACACGGTAAGTGCGCCCAAAACGGTTGAAGTCGTTGACGTAAAGGGAGCCCATGTAAATCTGCATGGTGTTAAACACATCCGTCACCGGCACGCCCATCCGCTTAGCCTTCTCTCGGTCGAGGTTGGCATAGATTTGCGGCACATTGATCTGGAAACTCGAGAACACGTTCATCAGTTCAGGCGTTTGATACGCCTTCATTTTCAAGGCTTCCATCGCCTGGAAAATCGCCTCGTTGCCGAGCGCGGCACGATCCTCGATCTGCATTTTGAAGCCGCCAATCTGGCCGATGCCGTTAACCGGCGGTGGCGGAAAGACGGCGATGAATGCGTCTTGAATGCCGCCTAAGCGTTGGTTTACATCCATCGCGATGGCGTCCGCGGTGAGGTTGGCGGATTTACGTGCTTCAAAATCCTTCAAGGTGAAGAACACAATCCCTTCGTTCGGTGCATTGCTGAAACCCGCGATCGACAAACCGGGAAAGGCCACCGCGTCCTTGATGCCGGGCGTTTCCATGGCGATGGCGGAAATACGCCGAATCACGGCGTCTGTGCGATCAAGCGATGCGCCTTCCGGCAACTGCGCGAAGCCGACGAGATATTCCTTGTCCTGTTGCGGCACGAATCCGCCGGGAACCAGCTTGAACATGAAATAGGTCAACCCGATGAGCACCGCATAAACGATCAAGGCAGCAGTCTTGCGATTGAGCACACGTCTGACGCCGCTTTGATAGCGATTGGCCGACTTGCGGAAGAAACGATCGAAGCGGGTGAAGAACCAACCGAAGCTCCGGTCCATGAAACGCGTGAGGCGATCCTTCGGTGCATCGTGCGGTTTGAGCAGGATGGCGGCGAGCGCCGGCGACAGTGTCAGGGAATTGAAAGCCGAGATAATCGTCGAGATGACGATGGTCAGTGCGAACTGTTTGTAGAACTGGCCGGTCAATCCACTGATAAATGCGATCGGCACGAACACTGCGCACAACGTCAACGCGATGGCGATAATCGGACCGCTCACTTCCTTCATTGCGCGATAAGTCGCTTCCTTCGGGTCGTAGCCGAGCTCGATATTGCGTTCGACGTTTTCAACGACGACGATTGCGTCGTCCACCACAATCCCGATCGCGAGCACCAGGCCGAATAGCGTCAATGCATTAATGGAGAAGCCGAAGGCCAGCAACAGACCGAAAGTGCCGACGATGGATACCGGCACCGCAGCAAGCGGAATGATCGACGCGCGCCAGGTTTGCAGAAAGATGATGACGACCAGCACGACGAGAAGAATGGCTTCGAACAAGGTTTCGATCACCGCTTCGATCGACTTCTGCACGAAACGCGTGGGGTCGTACACGATGGCGTAGTCCACGCCTTCGGGAAAGTTCTGCTTCAGCCGTTCCATCTCCGCCCGTACGGTATTAGACAGTGCGATCGCGTTGGAACCGGGCGCTTGGAAAACACCGATACCCACAGCAGGCTTATTGTTCAACAAACTGCGTAGCGCGTAATCGCCTTGGCCAAGTTCAATCCGGGCGACGTCGCGTAGATAAGTGACGCGCCCGTCTTTGGCGTTGATGATGATATTGGCGAACTCTTCCTCGGTCGTCAGACGCCCTTGCGTGTTGACCGATAATTGGAAATCCGAATCCTTCGAGGGCGGTGCGCCGACGACACCGGCAGCCACCTGCACGTTCTGTTCGCGAATCGCTTGCACGATATCCGTCGCAGTCAGATTTCGTGCCGCGACTTTCTGTGGATCGAGCCAGATGCGCATGGCGTAATCGCCGCCGCCGAACACCTGGGTCTGACCCATGCCCGGAATACGAGCGATGACATCCTTGACGTTCAATACGGCGTAATTGCGTAGATACAATTCATCGTATCGGCTATCCGGCGACAAGATGTGAATGACCATAATGAAGTCGGGCGAACTCTTTTCCGTCGTGACGCCGATCTGCCGCACCTCCTCCGGCATACGCGGTAAAGCGCGCTGGACCCGGTTCTGGACCTGCGTTTCAGCCGTATCGATATTGGTGCCGATTTTGAAAGTGACCGTCAGCATCATCACGCCGTCCGTCGTCGCTTGGGACGACATGTACAACATGTTCTCGACGCCGTTGATCTGTTCTTCCAGCGGCGCAGCGACGCTTTCGGCAATGGCTTGCGGATTGGCGCCCGGATAAACCGCACGCACGACAACTGAAGGCGGCACGACTTCGGGGTATTCGCTCACCGGCATGCTGTACATGGCGATCAAGCCGCCGATAAAGATCAGCAGTGAGAGAACGGCCGCAAAGATGGGTCGGTCGATAAATACGCGTGAAAGCATCTCAGGCCGCCTTTCCGTTGCCGGTTTTGCTTTGCACCGGCGC
>DATEOW010000206.1:0-7699 GCA_035273665.1 Burkholderiales bacterium
TCCGCCGAGCAGTGAATCGTTTCCATCACCGCCGTAAAGCTTGTCGTTCTCATCGCCCCCAGAAAGACTGTCGTTGCCGCCGAAGCCGTAGATATCGTCCTGACTGGCGGTGCCGATAAGCGTGTCGTTGTTTTCCGTGCCGTTGATGATATTGGCCATGGTTTCCTCCTGAGGGCGGCTATTGGATGCCGGTATGTCTTGGTTTTATACCGATGTCATGTAGATTCAGGCCAGCATCATAGACTAAACACCGTGTCGAGCAACGCGCGGGATGCCTCTTGATCCTTCAAGGTAATTCTGTCTAGGAAACGGGTCTTTGGTTTGACCAGACATACTCTGTGGCGGGAATCTGGCCGGATTCAGCTAGTGGCGCGTCTCAAGCAGCGCTTCCAGTTCGGGCAGGTTCACCGGTTTGACCATGTGCGCGTTGCAGCCCGCCGCTTTCGATTGCCGACGGTCGCTTTCCTGGCCCCAGCCGGTGAGGGCGACGATGAAGGTTTCTTTTCCCCAAGCCTCCGCGCGGATGCGGCGCGTGACCTCGTGGCCGTTCATCGCGGGCATGCCGATGTCCATCAAAATCGCATCGGGGCGCATCGATTGTGCGGTCTCGATCGCCGAGGGCCCATCGTTGGCGATTTGCGTCTCGTAGCCGATGAGCGAGAGCACGAGTGCCGTCGAAGAAGCCGCATCCCGATTATCGTCGACGACGAGAATGCGCAATTTGCCGTCGCTTTGACGCGGCACTTCCGCAATCGGATCGGGCGCGCGCGCGGCTTGCGGCAGCATCGGCAGGCGCACCGTGAAGCGACTGCCGCGATTGTCGCCTTCGCTTTCGGCTTTCACGCTGCCGCCATGCAATTCGACCAAGCCTTTGACGAGCGCCAAGCCGATGCCGAGTCCGCCCGAATCGCGCTCGGTGCTGCGATCCACTTGGGTGAACATGCCGAACACGGCTTGCAATTGATCCGGCGGAATGCCGATGCCTGTATCTTCTACAGTGATAACAATTTCTTCGCCTTCGCGACCGGCCGTCAGCCGGATTTCGCCGCCGGGCGAGGTGTACTTGGCGCTGTTATTGAGCAGATTCGACACCACCTGCGAGAGCCGTGTGAGATCCGCGTCGAGTAGCAAAGGCTCCTTGGGCATTGAACAGTGGAGTCGATGTCCTGCTGTCTCGATTGCGGGCCGCGCGGTTTCGATCGCGCTATGGATGATGTCGCTCAACGCCACATGCGAGCGACGCAGTTCAAGTTTCGCCGCGCCGATGCGCGCGACATCCAGCAGATCGTCAAGTAAGTGCACCATGTGGCCGAGCTGTCTTTCCATCACGTCGCGTGTGCGCGCGATGGCCGCTGCGTCGTTCGGCGCAAGACGCATGATCTGCAAACCGTTGCGCAACGGCGCGAGCGGATTGCGCAGTTCATGCGCAAGCACGGCCAGGAACTCGTCTTTACGCTTATCCGCTTCGGCCAGTTGTAGGGCCAGCGTGCGAAATCGCTGTTCGCTCTCGACGAGCGCCTCTTCCATCCGACGGCGCGCCGTAATGTCGTTAAAGAGGACCGCCACTTTGGTGCTACCGTCGCCGCCCAAGCGGAAGGCGTACACATCGAACCACCGGCCGAGGGCCTCGGCGTGGTTGACGAAACGTACGCTTTCCCCCGTGCGCGCCACTTTGCCGTATATCTCGAACCAGCTCGATTCATGCTCCGGCACAATCTCTCGCATGCGACGCCCCGTCGCGTTCGCCATGCCGGTATGCCGTTCGAAGGCCGGGTTCAGCTCTGCGAAGCGGTAATCGAGAGGCCGGCCCGCCTTATCGAAAATCATGTCGATAATGCAAAACCCCTCGTCAATCGAATCGAAGAGGCTGCGATATCGCTCGGCAGTCTCGCGGATCGTCTGCTCGGTGCGGACGCGTTCACTAACGTCGTGGAAATAAACAGTGAGGAGATCCGCCGCAGGGTGCACATGCACTTCGTACCAGCGCTTATGCGGCGGGTAAAAGGCGGTCAGGATGCGCTTTTGCTGGTCTTGCATCGCGGCCCGGTAAGCGCGGCCGAAATCCGTGTCCTCAAAGCCCGGATAAGCGGTCCACAGTACCTGCCCGAGTAAATCTTCCCGTCGCCGCCCCAGCAACTGTTCCCCGGCGCGGTTCAGGAAAGTGAAGCGCCATTCCCGATCCAGGGCGTAATACCCGTCGGAAATGGTGTTCAGAATGGCGGCGGCGCGGTCTTCGCTGTCCATGGATCCGGCGGATTGAAAGCTTTGAGGGCTCTTGAGCAATGCAGGTGCCGAGCCGGAATGATTCGAAAGGGCCGGGACCTTTTTGGCGGCGCCTTTGCTTTACACTCTGCGCTCTCTCGTCCCGAGCCCTGCGCTTTCCATCCCAATGGCCGTCTCCACAGACCTCGCTTTTCTTTCCGACGGGGGCGAAACCGGTGCGCTGATACGCGCCCACGATTGGACGACAACCCCGCTGGGCCCGCCGGAGGGCTGGCCGCAATCCCTCCGCAGCATGATCGGGTTGATGCTGGCCTCCAACCAGGCCATGTTCCTGATCTGGGGCCCGGAACGCATCAAGTTTTATAACGACGCCTATGCGCCTGTTCTGGGCAAGCGTCACCCGGCTGCGATGGGCGCACGCTTCAACGAAATCTGGACCGATATCCTCCACGAAGTCGGGCCCTTGGCCGACAAAGCCTATGCGGGCGAATCCACCCATATGGAAAACATGCCGCTGTGCATGTTCCGCAATGGCTATTGGGAAGACACCTACTTCACCTTCTTCTATACGCCTATCCGCAAAGAAGACGGCAAAGTCGGCGGTATGTTCTGCGCGTGCGCCGACACCACCGCGCAAGTGCTTGCCGAGAAACAGCGGCTCCTCGATTTGTCGGAGACGCAGCGAATCGAACGCGCGCGCAGACGTCTTGCGGCGGTTGTCGAGCAATCCGCAGATTTCATCGGCATTGCGCGCCCGAATGGTCAGCCCATTTATGTGAACGAAGCGGGCCTGCGCATGATGGGGCTTGCCGGCATTGACGACAGCCCAGACTCGCTCATTGAATTTTTTGTTCCCGAAGAACGCAGGTTTGTGCAGCAAGTGGTTCTGCCCGCTGTGCAAAGCGAAGGCTATTGGGAAGGCGATCTGCATTTCGGTCATTTCAAAACCGGCGAGAAAATTCCCGTCCGTTACAACATCTTTCCCGTACTGGACGAAACGCAGCAGGTTATCGGCTACGCCACGACCACGCGCGATCAGCGCGAACAGAAACGCGCCGCCGCCGAGGCGGCCGAACTTGCCGCGGAACGCGCGGCGATTCTTGGCCAGTTGGCCGAAGGTGTGATCGTTACCGATGCACAAGGCCGCATCACGTATATCAACGATGCCGCCGAAGCACTGCACCGCGTCGGCAAACTTGGCACTACCCCGGATGAGTATCAGGCGACGTATAACCTTTACACGGAAGACGGCCAGCCTTATCCCTTTGACGAACTGCCCCTTGCGCGCGCGGCGCTCAAAGGCGAAACCATCATCGATGCGCGCTGGCGGATTCACCGCCACGACGGGAGCGAAGTGATTGCAATCGGCTGCGCGAAGCCGCTGGTCGGCCCGGACGGTCAACGGCGTGGCGCGGTGCTCACGGTGCGCGACGATACTGCGCGCTATCAGGCGCAAAATGCGTTGCGCCAACTGAACGAAACGCTCGAACACAAGGTGATGGAGCGCACGGCAGAACTCGAACGTGCGCAATCGGCCCTGCGCCAGTCGCAAAAAATGGAAGCCGTGGGGCAACTGACCGGTGGCCTCGCACACGATTTCAATAACCTGCTGCAGGCCATCAACGGGCATTTGCAACTGATCCGGCATTTTCCGCTGGATGCGGAGCGCGTTCGCCAATGGGCCGACAACGGTTTACGCGCCGTCGACCGCGGCGCAAAGCTCACTTCGCAGCTGCTCGCGTTCTCGCGCTTGCAGCGGCTCGAACTCAAACCCGTTTCAATGGAAAACCTCGTCAACGGCATGGCCGACATGCTGATGCGCACACTAGGCCCCAGCATCGAAATCGATCTCGATTTGCAAGCGGAAGAAAGCACGGTCCTCACCGACCCCACGCAACTTGAAATGGCATTGCTCAACCTCGCCATCAACGCGCGCGATGCCATGCCCGGCGGCGGCGCATTGCGTATCTCCACGACGGTACAGCACATCGAAAACGATACCGAACTTGCGCCGGGCGATTATGTTGCACTCAGCATCGCGGATACCGGCTCGGGGATGTCCAGCGACGTGCAAGGGCGCGCCTTCGATCCTTTCTTCACCACGAAGGGTGTGGGCAAAGGCACGGGCCTCGGTTTATCGCAGGTCTATGGTTTTGCGCGCCAAGCGGGCGGCACCGCGCGTCTGGTTAGCCAAGAAGGGCAGGGCACCACCGTCACCTTGTTGCTGCGCCAAGCGCAGAGCAAATCGGATGGCGCCGTCGATGCACCGGGCACTATGCGCTTCGACACGGCGACACGCACCGGCGAAGTCCTCATCGTGGACGACGATAACGAAGTGCGCGAAATCCTATGCGAGATGCTCGTCACCGCCGGCTTCACGGTGCGAAGCGCAGTAGATGGACCGAGCGCCTTGGATCAAGTCCTCAAAGGTCGGCCCGATCTCTTATTGCTCGACTTCGCCATGCCCGGCATGAACGGCGCCGAGATGGCCGCCACCGTCAGAAAAACCCACCCGCGACTACCGATCATTTTTTCCAGTGGATATGCGGATACTTCGTCGCTGCATGCCGCCGTCGGTGCCGACGCAACGGTGTTGCGCAAACCTTTTCAAGTGGAAGAACTACTCGCTGCCATAGATGTGGCGCTTAAAAATTCGTCACGGCCGGACTTGCACTAAGGCGCTCGTTCCGCGCGCGCCGTATCGAGAACGGCAAGTCGATTTATTCCGCCGGCTGTGCCGCCAGGCTTTTAACGCGCTGCCGAAGGCCCTTAAAAATTGCTTCCGCCACTTGCGTTGGAAAATGTTTGGGCAAACGGGTTTCAACCTCTGCGATGACCGTCTCGGTCCGATCCAGCGCATCTTTGATCAGATGTTCCATGTTCAGGCCATAACCGATTTTGCGCGCTGTTTCGTTAAAGTGGCGGCGCTGAATCGTTTTCATGGCGTAATGTTTATTCCGAACGCCGGAGAGTCCCATCGCCAGCTTCAGTTTGTGCTCGGAATATTCTTTATTGGCGATGGCGGGCCACAGAGAAATCACATCATAGAGTGGTGTCAGACGATAAGCGCCGCGCGGCAGGAGATGGAGGCTGAAATTTTTCGCATGGCCATCCGGCGCAGCGAGCATCCAGAACAGCAACTGCGCATACAGGAAAATATCTGCGTCGCGTAGCGGCGATTCCGATTGGCGAAGAATGTTGGTGATTGTCGAAATGCCGGGCCCGCCGTCCGACTCGTACTTGGACACGACGGGCGTGGCGGTCGCCTGGCAAAAATCCTCCTGCGGCAGGCGCAGCCAATAGCGTCCGCTGGAATGCAGCACTCGGTCGAATCGCTCGACGATCAGCGCCTTCTGCGATTCAAACTGCGCGATCTCGCATGCCGCCACCGGCATGCCGAACGCGTTCAAGATCTGTGCACACAACCATTCGTTTTCCACGGAAGTGCGCAAATCGATCTGACTGCTGCCACCGACGAGTCCCAAAGGGAGCTTGAAAAGATGCGTCGTGGGCGTGGCCCCCAAAGGGCGATGCCATTTTCCATCGTGCAGGAGTAGCGCAGTTTTTTCCTGCGCGCCCGCAAGGGAGATGCGCAAGTCGCCTTGCTGCGCATCCCAGCCAGGTGAGGCAGCGCTCGTTTGCAACAAGAAGCTTTCTATCTCCCGCTTCGATAATGCCTTTGCCTCGATCTTTTTGAAGTTGCCCGGTGTTTCGTCCGGCGGAAGCAATTGCAGCGCCCCGACACAATCGCGCCCGATGGCGGACAGCAACTCGAAGGGCTCATCCGATGCCGTTCTAAAACGCCGCTGCAGCTTTTTGCGTAGTGCGGAGGTATCCGGCAATAGATTGTCGAAGTAGGCGGCAACCGCCGCACCGCGATGCGCCGCGTCGCCCAGAAAAGGAAGTGAAAGGGAAATCGGCCGCCCTTCGGCGCTCTCGATCCAGCCGGGGTCGTAAAGCAACTCCGTTTGTCCTCGGACGGGGAAATGCCAGGTTCCCACGCGTTGTCCGTTCATCCAAAGCGCAAGCGCACGCTGTCTGGCAGGTCGGCCCATGGCTTACCAACGCGCCTTGGCGGTCGAGGCGGGTTGCTTTTCGGCAACGGAAAGCTCGAGCCCGAGCGCGCTCGTCATTGCCAGAATCTGGTCCAGCGTCATCGGGCCCTGACCATTGAGCAATTGAGAAATCCGGCTCTGGCTCACGCCCAGTTTGACGCCCAGTTCCGCCTGGGACATTTTGAGCGCGCGGCGCCTTCCTTCCAGGATCTGGCCGAACTGCAATGGGGTCTTAATAGGCTGCGGCATTTGACAATCCCGTCCGTGCAATGATCACAAAATATTAGCAAAGCTAATAAAAGTCAATTATTAGTTAAGCTAATAACACGTAAGTATTAGCAATAGTAATAAGAGTCGTCACTTTAAAGGACGGCCGGGGCGTCATAAAGGCGGCGGCTCGCGCCGCCGCCGTCAGCCTAGTCGGCCGTAGAGCGTGTCGTTAGCGCATCTAACATATATTGCTCAGAAAAAGTCAGGTAAGGAGCAACTACCAAGGAATTCTCGGTAGTTCGATAAGCGGCGGCTTGTGAGCCAAGACGTCCGCTTGCAAACTCTGAATTTCAGAGTTATGCTGACTCTGCATTTCAGAGTAACGTCGAATTCACCATCAAGGAACCATCATGTCCGACGCCGCCGTCAAGCAATTGGACGCCATCCATTCCATGCTCAACGCGGGCCAGCGCAACCTGCGCATGGAAACGCACAGTCTGCTGCTGTGGGGGTTGGTCGGCGGCTTTCTCTGCCTATTTAGCGATCACATCCTCACGCCGCAGCAGATTCCCGATAACACGCAGCGCGCTTTTGCGTGGCTCGCGCTCCTTGCGGCGATTCTCGGGGCGGCCGGGTGGGTCGATTGGAACCTCACGCGTCGAAGCAAACAAGCGCGCGACGAAACCTGGTCCTTCATTCACCGCCAGATCATGAAGTTCTGGTGGCTGCTGCTGTCGATTGGCGCGCTCACCACCTTTGCCATGTTCTTCTTCGGTGGAGGCTACATGCTCTTTCCAGTGTGGATGGCGCTGCTGGGCATGGGGCTATTCGTGCACGGCCTGTTTTCAGCGCCCTTGCTGCAATGGACGGGCGGGCTGCTCATCCTCACAGCGGTGTGTTCGCTCGGTTATCGGCTCGAATTCGAAACGATGAAATGGCTGGCCGGCAGCGCCTACGGCCTGGGTTTGCCGCTGCTCGCGCTTGTTCTCGCCAGAAAATGGGAGATGCGATTCCCCCATCAACTTCTCGCCGTGCTCTGGCTCGCCTGCGTCATCGGTGTGCCGCTCAGCGCGGCAAAGCTATGGCCGCAGCAGCCACCAGCCGGCGAAACGCTGAGCCTCGATGCCTACAGACAATACGGCGCATCCGGCGCGCAAATTCTCCATTTACCCGCAGGCACTCAGGTGCCGGTCGAGCTCACGCTGGCCGGC
>DATEOW010000207.1:0-7297 GCA_035273665.1 Burkholderiales bacterium
CTTAATACATGGGCTAAGCGGCTGGTTTTCGGTTGCCAACGCTACGAACCTACGAACACAGGTGATAGCGGATTCACGGTTCCCGATTCCTAAGGCGCCGCCCCTCCTGCTATCCCCTCTTAGCGCTCCGCTACCACCCGCCTTACAGTCATTCCGAATAAGTGAAAAGTGCCCGGCTTGAGGGCTTGGGCGCGGATTGTCTGAACTGCGAACACCCGGTTTTCACTGAAATCGCCGCCACGGGAACGTGCACCCCCCCAGCAATGTCCGGTGTGGCGAAATCTGCATAGCGCTTCCGTATTCTTGGCACCTCCCTAATCAAGGCGCCCAGTGACGATGTGACTACAGCGCTTTGTCGAGGCTCAGACCGATCATCCAGTTACGGCCCGGCGCCGGCTCGAAGAACCGACCGGCTTGCTGATTGACGATCACCGAGCCGACATATTCTTTATCTGTAAGGTTGTTCAAACGCGCATAAGTGCTTAAGTGCCAGTCGCCGTAGCGTTTGTCGAGCCCCAAACGCAGATTGAATCGAGTATTGGCTGCAGCGGCATCGGTGTTGGCCTCATTCACTTCAATCCTGCCAACGTGAATGCCTTCAACGGCAGCATTGAAGCCCCTCAAGCTGCCTTGAAGTTCCGGTTTCCATTGCAGCAGCACGAAGATCTGGCGCCGCGGCGCGCCCGGCAAACGATTGCCATCGCTTGCATCGTCGGTGTCAAACCTCGCATTCAATTCGGTCCAGGCCACTCTCGCGCCGATTGTTGGGCTAAGCGCGCCGGTGTATGAGAGTTCCAAACCATGGCGAATCGTGCGATCGGCGTTGCGATACGTCGTGCGACCGCCGCTGCTGGTGTCGACGACCAACTCATCTCGCGTCTTCACTTGGAATAACGCGATTTCCAGTTCATGGCCAGAGTAGGGCCAATACTTCAAGCCGATTTCCGCATGTTTGGCGAAGGCGGGATCAAGTCCAAGGTTGAGGCCGGGCCCTGTCGTGCGATAAGCCAGCTCGGCGAAACTTGGTGTTTCGAAGCCTCGACCGTAATTCGCATACAGATTGAGGGTCTCGGTCGCATGGTAGGTGAGGCCGACGACGGGATTCGTTGCCCGGTAACGCACGTCGCCACTGTCGTCAGGATTCGATGCTGTGATGAAATCATCCTCGACGTCGAATCGGACGACGCTATGGCGCAGACCAGCAGTCGTGCTCCATTGATCGGCGAACCGCCATGACAGCTGCGCATAAAGATCTGTATTCCAAACCGTATCCTTTTCGTTGCGTTTCAGTTCACCGCGCTCGCCCGCGTCATTGATGTAGCCGCGTCGCGTTTCACGCATGGCATCAATGTCGACGCCGGTCGTAAAGGAAAGACTTGAATGAAGGAATTGTTTTTGCGCAAACTGCAGATTGACGCCGCCATAACGTCTATCCAAGTCGACGATCCCCCCCGACGACGTGGGACTGAGCTGAGCGGATAACGGAATTGCGAGCGCCTGAAATAGATCACGTTCCCCGTAATACGCCCGCGCGCTAAGCGTTTGTAGCGCATTCGGGCGCGTCTCGATCAACAAACCGCCCTGATTCTGTCGCACCGATTTACGGGTGTCGAATTCCTCCGCCGTCGGCGTTGCACTGCGTCGGTCAGCTCGAAGCTCGGCGCGGCTCAATCCGAGCGGATCCTGAGCGAAAGGTTGGTCGAAAAGGTTTGCTACCACCGTTGCACTCGTATTGTCGGAAAGCGCGTAGCGGAGTTTGGTGTTGAACAAATTTCGTCTTGCGGCGCTGTGGTCGCGATATCCGTCGGTATCAAAGCGGGAGAGGGAGGCGGCGCCCTGCAAAGCGCCGCTTTCACCGCGAAGGCGTAGCTGATAGCTTTGCGTATCGAAGTCGCCAAAGTCGACGCTGCTCTTTAAAACGTCTCGACCGCCGATCCCGGTAAATGTTTGTATGACACCGCCTGCCGCATTGCCATAGAGCTGCGCAAGCGGGCCGCGCAATACTTCGATACGCTCCGCGCCCCGCAAATCGATGGCAGAGATCTGGCCTTGCCCATCGGGCATAGTGGCGGGGAAGCCGTCGACGAGCAGTCGAATGCCGCGGACGCCGAACGCCGAGCGAGAGCCAAATCCGCGAATCGAAAGCTGTTGGTCTTGGGCGTAGTTTTGACGATCGAGTGCGTAAACGCCCGGAATGCGGCTGAGCGGGTCTGAGATGTTCACGCCCAAGCCCGCCTCGTTGATGCCCTCGCCGTATATTGCATTCAAAGCAGCCGGCGCATCAAAGCCGCGCTGAGTTGTGCGAGTAGCGGAGACCACTACTGATTCCTCCGCGGCGCGGGCAACTGGGAAAGACAAGACGGCGGCCGCGCAGATGCTGAAAACAACTCGGATCATCGCCGAATAGGAAGTGGAAAGGATGAATGCTCAAGGCAATCGGCACGCCAGCCGGCCTTAGCTAAGGGAGTCTGCAAATTCGCGGGTCCATGCGGACCACGTGCAGGCAACAATAATTGAAATGCGTTGAATAAACCGGTGGGATTGCCGACAAAACCTGCGGCCAACCTTAGGATTAGGAGCGAGCGCTGTCCAAGGGTGCGGGAATTTGACCGGCGGCGAGGAGGCGACACAAAGCACTAAAATCGTCCGCCAGGGCTGGATCGTCGTCCACCCGGGCGTCGCTCAGGGCGCGGAGGATCCGCTCAAGCTCTTCGGGGGTTGTGGGGTCGGCGCCATTCATGGAAGACAGTCTAGCCATTAGCGTGCCTATGTCGGAATAGGTCTTAGGGGTTAAACGGCCTCGGCTAGAGGTGCGGGTTTAGCTGGCCAAACCAGGGAATAAGCCTTTTAAGCCCTCCGCCATGGTTTGCACGGCCATCGCTGCGAGCAGCAGGCCGAGGATCCGCGTGGCGATATTCAGCGTCGTTAAGCTCAGGCGAGAGGCGATGCTATGGGCTTGCCGAAGCGTGAGCCAGGAGACGATACAAACCAAGCCGATACAGAGAATAACCGCGAGAAGATGCGCCGCATCGCCGCGTTCGCCGGCGATGATCGCCGTGCTGATTGCCCCCGGCCCAGCAAGGAGCGGAAATGCGAGCGGCACAACGCCGCTGACATCTCCAGCTTGGAATTCGGTGGCTTCGGCTTCCGATTGGCGCACTCGCCCGGCCTCGGCATTCAGCATGGCAAGGGCCATCAGCAGGAGTACCAAGCCGCCTCCGACGCGGAAAGCGGGGAGGCTCGCGCCGATCAGTTTAAGCAGGGAATCGCCCAGTACGGTGGACAGCGCCAGTACCGCAAACACGGTGATGGCAACGGCCCCCGCCAGCCGTTTACGCTGGGCGGCGTTTTGGCCTTTCGTGAGTGCGATAAAAAAAGGAATCGAAAGAAAGGGGTCGACAACGGCCGTCAGGGTGACGAAGAACCGCAAGTATTCGGTCCAGCTGGTCATGCTTCAGCCGGCCTTTTTGGGACAGAAACGCTCCACTTGTTTTCCGGCATAGTCATAGGGTCCCATCCGCACCAACTTTTCGTTCAGGGCAGGCGGGGCAGGATACTGTGTTTTCAGTTCTTCGCGGATGCCGGCAAGTTCCGCCGGCAATTCCTTACCGAGCGCTTGGCTCATCGGGTCGCCCTCGGCGGTACGGGCCTTTTCGACCCATTCATGGAAAGGATGCGCGTAAAAACGCTGTAAACGGGGCACAGCCGCTTTGGGGATCTGCTGCGCGTACATGTCCGTTACCGCATCGTGTTGTTGGAGCAATTCCCCCGTCAGCGCGGAAAGCGCAGGAAGATCCGCTTCGCGATAATTTTCCAGCGGCTGCAATTGTTCCAACTTCGCGGCTAAGCCAGGCTGCGCCAAATTGACTGCCTTGTTCAGTTGTGTGAGCCGTCCTTCTTTTTGAAAATAAGTCTTGAGCCAGACGACTGCTGCCGGCTCAAGCTGTCCGCCAATCGGTTCAATGGCATGTGACCGGAAATCTTCCAGCACATAAAGGTTCGCCACATACTTCAGCACCTCTTTATCTTTAGCGAAGGCCAGCAGGGACGCGCGCTCTGACGGATTCAGGCGATTGAGCGCATACAGCGAAAAACGATTGAGATGCCGGGCGGTTTGAGGTTCCTTCACATTGACCAACTGCCTATTACTGTTCATCACACTTTCTATCGCGCGACGAAACTCGGGATTCAGTGTCAGGTTTTGATTGGAGGTAATTTTGTCGCATTGGCCTTGTAGCGCCGCCTGACGAAATTGATGGGCAGCTTCCTCGAATTTGCGCACATACCCTGTCCAATAATCGTTGAATGCGGGACTCAATTTGAGGAATTCGAGGTCTTGCAAGTCTTGCTGAACCTGTTGCGCCAGCGGCTGGCTGCTCCACAACATGCAAATAGCGAGGAAAAAAGCTCTCATGACTTTTAGGTGGCCGACGGGAAGGACAGTGTAGCTTGCCGATGCGTCAATATAACGCCTCTATAAGCGGGGCGTTATGAGCCTTTAGTCAAGCCGCCTCAGCTCGAAGAACGTGGTGGGCGCACCGAGCGCGGCGGTGTCGATGTGCAGCATGAAGCCGCTGCCATCACCTAGGGGTTGCGTTGCGATGGTTTGAAAACCGCCATTCGCCGCCGGCCTACGGTCGCCATTCAGGTTCAGCGGATAGACGACGTATTGCGCGTGCGGTGTGAGACGAAGTGAAAGCTGTAAGGAAATCGCTTCGAGACGGACAGGAAGATCGCCCATTTCAATCAGCCGTTCACGATTGTCGTTACTGAATACGGCGTTTGAATTCAAAGCATCCGTCGCCACAATCAGAAGTAGCCGATCGCTTTGGGTCAGCGATTCGCCGCCGCTTCCGTCCGGCTTGGTTTTGTCGAGGGAACTGAGCGACACCAAGGCGTCGGTGTCCGCGTTTTCAATAATCAAACGATCGCCTTTGCGACCCGCAGGAGGACTGTGTGCTTGGAAAACATAGGCCTCAGTACGTGGCGTGCGGACGCGCATCTGGTAAATCGGCTCCGCGCCATCGGCTTGTTCGATATGGGTGACGATTTCACCCGTATCGCTCACATAATGTTCGACATCGCTACCCATGTAAGTCGCATTGTCAGGAGAGAGCGCTTTCAATTTGTTTAGATGATTTTCAAAATACGTGCGCTGGCTGCCGCTAACGGTTTTTTGCTCAATCGTGAAGGAGGTGCTGCCTGCGAGCGGCATGGTCGAGCCACTGCGTTTAATTGCAATTTTAGAAAGGAGCGCCATTCGAGTGATACTCGAGGGCATTCCTTGATTTGCAGAGGATTTGAAATGCAGCACTGAGTCAGGCAAATTCACCGTGAAGGCATGTTGCGCTGGCGATACGTCTCCACGACGGAAAAGTAAAGCCGCCAGTGTTTCTCCGGCTCTTGCAATCGGGTCCATGCCGATGGAAAAAGGATACATGCGCTCACTGCGCAAGGTATCCGGCATGACTTGATACCGGAGCGTGATGGGATTCGAGTAACGGCATATGCCGTCCCATCCCTGCAGCGCCGCATACGCGGGCAACGCTATTCCGGCTTCACGGCGCCATTTGTTCCAGTACGGAATATCGTATTCGTCGACGATGAAAGGCTTATTCAAATATCGGTTGGCGGCGAAGACTTGCACATAGCCCAGTGCGTCGGAGAATGAGCTGTTATTCGCACTTTCAAAGGGCCGGCCATCCGCATCGTGATAGGCATGCATGTTGACCGCGTCCACGTGTTCCTTCGCGGCGACCGTTTGGATGACTTTACCGTTGTTGTAGGCACTGACCAGTAAATCGGAGCCCGACAGTGCTTCGACGTAGCTTTTCATCCACGCTGCGGTTCTTTGTTCGCGATGGCTCAGAAACTCGTGGAGCAATGACGCGTTCGGATACGCCGACTTACCCACAGGCGGGATGTCATTTCGCGTGAGTACGACAGGGGGGCTGCGCGTTAGCGCCCAGGCAATCATGAGGTCTTTTAAGGCATCGGGCAGTTCGTTATTCGGCTGCTTGCGCAGGTTGTAGACCATCGATAATTCATTTGCGAGCAACACAGAGGCCAGGGCGGGATCCGTCAAGATGCTGTTTTGCGGACCGTCGCCATCGTAGTCTTGGTGGAAGAGGGTATTCACGATCCCTTTCCAGTGCGCTTGATAGGCCGGGTCGTAGTGGACGGACAGTTTGGTGCGAAAGTCGGTGTTTTCCGAGCGATTGCGACCCACCATGCCCCAGGCCGCATTGTCGTCCGACATCATGTCGAGCATCCAGTGGATGCCGTGCGCTTTGAGGACGCGCAGAAAGTTGTAAAAACGATCCCGTTGTGTCGCATTGAACCGGAGGTCGTTGTCCGGGCTGGCTGGGACACCTTCCATCAAAGCGCCTTCGGTATGGTGCATGCGCACGATGTTGTAGCCATGCCGACGCAGCTGTACGGCGATCCGCTCTGCCGTCTCCTCGTCCGGAAACTTACCCCAGGGCCCGGCGAAGTTAATTGCAGCACACATGAAACGGTGAGGCGTTGCCCCGTTGAGAGAAGTGTTCCCGCCTGCTGTCGTCCGGACCCGCTTCGTCGCGGGATTGTCGGTTCCCAAGTCGACGCGTTCAAAGAGCTCGGAAAAATCTAAGGCGTTACCTGGCGAGACTTCCAATTCGACGTCGGCCACGTCCAGCCAATGTCCCGCCGCGAAGGCGGGAGTGGCGGTACAAAGAAACGTTGCGCAAAGCACATACGCGAATGCCGTCTGGCTCCGCCCCGATTGAGCAGCCTTTTTCATATTTCCTCCTCCGAAGGATGCACCGGGAAAACTCCGCTTCCCTTATGCCATCGGCATTTAACCTTTCCGGGGCGCTTTTGTCACCTGACGGGGCAGCCCGACAAATTGGGCAAGGGCAGGCGTAATAGCTGCATGACCTCCGCTTAGGAGGACCATCCGATTTGCATAACCTTGAGTCGCAACTTCGCTTATTTGCGGAGCAAAACCTTGAATTCGCCATCATGTTTTTGGATCAGGCGCGGCATGTTCAATGGTGGGGACCTGGTGCGGAACATATCTTCGGTTATGACGAAAGCGAAATGCTCGGCAAAGCGATTCATGTGCTCTTCACGCCGGAAGATACTGAGCGCGGGGTCCCCGAGTACGAGGTGGAAGCGGCGAATCTCGGCTTGTCCGCTGAGGATGACCGCTGGATGATGCGTAAGGACGGTTCGCGCTTTTATGCGTCGGGAACGCTCCACGCTTTGAAGGGTGGCGGTGGGGAGTCGTTGGGCTACTGCAAGATATTGCGGGATC
>DATEOW010000208.1:0-3028 GCA_035273665.1 Burkholderiales bacterium
CCGTAAAAGAAATTCGAGTCCATGCCGTCCGGATTCGCCGCCAAACCTTTCTTCAGATACTCGATCGCTTTTTTGTCGTCGCCGAAACCGATCGGCCAGCCCGGGACTTGATAGTACAGCGATCCCAGGCTGGTCAGCGCAGACCCGTCGAGGGCGAGCGGATTCGTCTCGATGACTTTTTCCAAGGCCTTCTTCGCGTTCTTGACATGCTCCAGTGCGCCAAGCCCACCACGTGCGCTGGCATAAGAACTTTCGACAATGCCGTACCAGATCAATACCTCGGGGTCGCTGGGTGCCTTCGCCGCGTATTCTTCAGCGACTTCGAGCAGTCCGGCGAATAGATGTTCTTGAGCATCCCTGGGCTGCTTGTATTTTATCTCCGCCCACTCCCGTTGCAGGTGCGCCACCTCCGGGCCGACTGCGAAAGCTTGGCAAAAGACAAGCGCCGCTAACACGCCCATGACTATTTGTTTGAACATGGTTCACCTTCTGGAATGGATGAAGAAACGGGAAGCGCCGCGCGGATGAGCGGCAATTGCTTGCGCATTCCCTGCGTGATCAATGCGGGCGCAAGCTGGTTGAGCTTCGTATAAATCTTTTCCGGGAACCCGATTTGGCGCTCCGCGCGATTACCGCCGAGAAAATCGATGAATTGCTGCGCCACATCGGCCGGGTCGTCTTCGGCAATCCTCATTCGCTCGTTCAATAATCTAACGCTCGACGAGTTGAGCGAGGTTTTAATCGCTCTGGGGGAAAACAATCGAACGCGGACCGAAGTGCCGGTCAGTTCCCTACTGAGTGCTTCTGTGAAACCGCGCAGTCCGAACTTCGTCGCGCAATAGCTGCTGAAGCCCGGATAGCCGATATAAGAAAACGACGAACCGATATTCACGATTTGCGCCGCCCGTTCGCGCAATAGCGCGGGCAACAGGGCTTGCGTCAAGCACATCGGCGCAAGGAGGTTCACTCGCAACAGCTGTTCCATCGAAAGCGGAGACTGTTGCTCGAATGCGGCAAATTCGCTGAGGCCCGCGTTGTTGATCAGCAGATTCACGCCACCCTGCTCGACCACAGTTGCATGGACTTCGGCGACGAATTCGGCGTCGGTGATATCGCCGGCGAGAACGATTGCTTCAACGTTCGCAAGGGATCGGCGGAGACGCTCCAGTTCGTCGCCGTCGCGCCCGAGTAAAAACATGCGCTCGCTTCGACCCGCCAGCGCAATGGCCATTGCTTTGCCCAATCCACCTGACGCGCCGGTCAATGCCACTCGGTAGCGTTGCGCCGACATCAGTCGCTCCCTTTCGAGCCGGGCGGGAGCGACCTGAAAATGTTCCCGTAAAGGCCGTAGAAACATTTGGCGCAAAGAAGGATGGCTTCCTGGTCGCGCGGATCTTCGATCCGATTCATCAAGGCCTCGAAATATTTGACGTGTTCCTGGTCCAGGCTGCCGTGCGAATTGAGATAGGAGAACGCCGTCGTCGGCAGATCTAGAGCGCCGCGGATCGCGGCGGCCGCATCGGTCGCAAGCGCAACGCTCGTGCTTTCGAGTACATGCACCATGCCGAAAAAACCGAGCGGATTTCCTCGATCGATTTGATGATAGGCATAAGCAATCATGCTTTCGGTAGCGAGATTCGGCATCGAGCTTCTGATGGCCTCCGGATCGCCGCCACACGCCAGAATGTCATCCAAAATCCATTCTTCATGGCCGATTTCCTCTTCGACGTACTCCGCAATCGCTCGCTGCAACCATCGATGCGTCCCCGACAGGCGCGAGCCGCATGCCATCAGCAGCGGCACCGTGTGCTTGACGTGGTGATAGGCCTGCTCAAGGAAGGCGCGGTACTGCGTCCGGTTAATCTCGCCGGCGAGCGCCGCCCGGATAATGGGCGCTTCGAATAAAACCGCGCGTTCCGCTTCGGTATCCTCGACGAGACGTTGAAAGAAACTAGCCATTGATGACTCCTGAACTGCTGTTCGAATAAATCAAGGAAGTGTGACGCGCGGCGATGCCATCGCGCTTCAGTCTGCCGTTTGAAGTGAGCGTGCCGTCTTCGACCGAAAACGGCTGTTTAATCGGATGCCAATCGCCGATGCGGGCGTAGTCGGGCAGCGTTTCGTTTGCCCGATCTACAACCGCTTGTAGTCGCGCGCCATCGGCGCACGGATCGCAAGGAACGATCAGCGCGGACAAGCGCTGCTGCCCTTCCCCATACACCATGACCTGCAAGACCTCGGGGTGAGCAAGCAAAGCCGCTTCGGGCCACTCGGGCGAAACGTTTCTGCCGAACCCGGTAATGAGTACATTTTTCTTTCTACCGGTGACGTGCAAAAAGCCGTCGGCATCAAAGCGCCCAATATCGCCGCTATCGGTCCATGCGGAGGCATCATCCGCTATGCGCCATGCAGCAACGTCGCGGACGCGTATCTCCCCATCGTTTGCAATCTCGACCGCATGATGCGCAAGCGGCTTACCGACGCTTCCCGGGCGATCTTGTCCGGGCAGATTCAATGAAACGACCGAACACGCCTCCGATAAGCCGTAGCCCTCATACACCGGCAGTCCCACTCGACGCGCTTCCTCGATCAACGAGGGCGCGACTTTTCCGCCGCCGACGGCGAGGAATTTCAACGATCGCATCCGCTCTCCGCTCGCACGCAATTCGGTTGTCATGGCACGCAGCATTTGCGGTAGCACGATCGCGCTTTCGCTTTCCGTTTCGCGAATCGCCGAGATTGCCTTGCGCGCATCGAAGGTCGAGGAGCCCGATAAGCCGACGTCGGCGAGCCGCGGCAGGATCACCTCGGCGCCAAGACTCAGTGCCGTATAGAGACCGGCGACGTTCTCAAGCAATACGGACATCGGCAGCAGCGCGAGATGCCGTCGGATGTTCATCGGTCTCAAGCTGGCGGCAAGCGAGAGGGCGGTCCGCCATTGTTGTTCCGCCGTCAATAAAATCCCTTTCGGTGAACCGGTGCTGCCGGAAGTGAAAGTGAGCTTCGCGCCGCGAGCCGAAGCGTCCTG
>DATEOW010000209.1:0-3471 GCA_035273665.1 Burkholderiales bacterium
CAGTTGCCTGCGCACGAAGGCATAAGACGCCGTGTCGACGTCGACGCTGAAGGTGGAAACCGGTTGTTCCGCGACATTCATGACCCCCGAAGGCGGCACATCGGGATATTTATCGGCCGAGGGTGGTATGGGCGGATAGTAGGGAGAATAAGTTAAGGAATTCCCCGCGATGAGACCCGCTTCACGACGGATTCTTGAGGCGTCCGCTGGTGCTTGGGCGACGGGCGCGCCGGCCGGCGTCACCTGCGGCGATGCGGTGCTGTCTCTTGAAGTGCTGTCTTTGTGTGCGGTGCCGGACTCGCAACCGGCCAGAATCAGTACAAAGGCGACTGCGAAAACAAAAAAAGCGCTGAGGCGCTTGTTGGATGTGGTGAACATGATTCCCTCCCCGGTCGTATGCACACGGCAATATAGACCAGAAGATGCGGGAAGAATTGTTGCGAAACGTAAGCGGCGCGCCGACGCCGGACTTTCGGGAAAACCTTTGGCTAGCGCGCCGGCATCTTGGCCAATACGTCCGTCAAGCTTTCGAAGGCGACAGGCTTGACGAAGTGTCGATCGAAACCGGCCTCACGAGCCCGCAATTGATCGTCTTCTTGGCCCCACCCGGTCAGCGCAATGAGATTGATATCGCGGCCCCAAGGTTGTTCGCGAATGGCACGGGCGGCATCGTAGCCGTTCATGATCGGAAGACCGATGTCGAGGAAAATGACTTGGGGCCGCGCGGACTCGGCCATTTCGACGGCTTGCTGGCCGTCATAGGCAACGGACACCTCATTGCCCAGCAGCGACAACAGAATTTGCAAGGACTCGGCAGAGTCACGATTATCGTCAACCACCAGGATGCGATAACTCGAACCGTTAGTCGTTTCTTTTTTCTCTTCGGTCGGCTGATAAGGCCGTTCGACCGCACGCTGCCCATCGATCAACGGCAAACGGACATCGAAACGGCTGCCTTTGCCTTCGCCTTCGCTATGCGCTTCCACTGTACCGTCGTGCAATTCGACTAACCTCTTCACAAGCGTTAAACCAATGCCCAAGCCGCCCGAACTTTGATCCACCTGAGTGAACATATCGAAGATGCGTGCGAGTGCGTCCCTAGCGATGCCCCGACCCGTATCCGCAACCGAGATGAGAACCTCGCCCGCCCGCGATTGTACGCTCAAGCTAATCGTCGAACCAGCGGGAGAATACTTCGCCGCATTGTTAAGAAGATTGCTGAACACCTGCGCGAGCCGTGTCGCGTCGGCGTTCAGATACAGCGTCTCATCCGGCAGACTGAGCTTGAGGTATTGCCGCTTTGCTTCGAGAAGCGGCGTGCTCGTTTCGACGCCATTGCGGATCACATCCATCAAGCCGACTCGCGATTTACGCAGGTCCACGACGTCGCGGGTGATGCGCGAGATATCGAGCAGATCGTCGATCAGCCGGACCATCTGCTTGAGTTGCCGATCGAGGGTTTCCTCGGCCTCTCGAGTGAGCCTTTCGTCGCCACGGGCACGTTGCAGAATGCCGAGCGCATTGCGCATGGGCGCAAGCGGATTGCGCAGTTCGTGCGCAAGGGTGGCCAGAAATTCGTCCTTCCGCCGGTCGGCCGCGCGCAACTCGCTATAAAGCCGCGAATTTTCCAACGCGACCGAAGCGATGGACGCCAATTGCACCAGCGTCGATTCGTCCTCCGCGCTGAAATCGGAATCGTCGCGCCGATGCGAGAGCTGCAACCAACCGATATTGGTGCCCGCGCGCGAAATAAACGGCGCCGCAAGCGCGCCTTTCATGGGTAAGCCCTCGTCGGCCTGAGCGCTGTTCGAATAGCGCGCAGCGAGCGCCGTCGCCGCTAGCCGCACGCTCTTGTTCGATTGCTCGACCTGCCGGCCGATCGCCTCATGGTGCGGATATTGCGCTGCATGACGCCAGTTTTTATACAACTCGGACAACTGAACGGCGCGAGCGCTGATCGCCTGCATATTGATCATGCCGATGGCTTGATGCGCGCCGATCACGTCGCCGGCAGCGCGAGTAATGAGATCGAGCACGCTACGCGCATCGAGCGCGCTATTCACCGACAGTGCCGTATCGGCGACGCGCTGCAAACGCGCCGACAGCTCTTTCTCCACCTTGAGGAGCCGCGCAATTTGACTGGCAGATATCTTTTGCTCGGTGATATCCACGCAGGAACCGACATAACCCTTGGTCGCCCCGCTAAAATTCAGCGGCCCGGTTTGGCAGAATAGCCAGCGGTAAGTGGCGTCGGCGCGTTTGAACCGAAACTCGGTGTTATGCGACAGCCTCGACGTGCCGGCTTCTTGCTGAAATTTCTGCATGCGCTCCCGATCGTCGGGATGCACAAGATCGATCCAGCGCTTTTGCAACGCTTCCAGCGAATCGACACCCGCTATTTCCAGCCACGGGCGATTCGCATAAGTGAGATTGCCTTCGGCATCGCCCGCCCATAAGAGAACAGGCGCGTTGTCGGCGACATAGCCGACGCGGTAGAGCTTTTCGTTTAACGCATGTTCGGTGCGCTTGAGACGCAACAGCGTCTCAACAATACTGATCAGTTCATCCGGAGGCGTCGGTTCGGTGAGATACACATCTGCGCCGCCCTCAATTCCGGATTTGCGGTCAGCTTCGGTAACAAAAGTGGCGGAGATATGGATGACCGGTACGCGTTCTGTGCGAGGGTTGGTCTTAATACGGCCGCAGACTTCGATCCCGCTCATATCGGGAAGGTGCACGTCGAGCAGCACCAGCGCGGGAATGGATCGCTCTATGTAATCGAGCGTCTCCTGCCCGGTGCGGGCTTCTTCAACCTCGAAGCCCGCATGCCGCAATACGCGCGTACGGGCGTAGAGGCCGGCTTCATCGTCGTCAACAGCTAAGATCACGTCGCGATTCATGCAAGGCTCCGCGCGCTCATTACATTGTCCAAGAGCGGCCTCAAACTTTCGTTGTTGAGCGCCTGCTTGGTCAACACCGCTTGCGCAGTCTGCAATCGATCGTAGTCGGCGGCGTCCAGCGGTTGAGAAGTCACGATGATTACGGGAACTTCGCGCGTCGCTTGACCTTCGCGCAGCCGGTTGAGGACGCTGTAGCCGTCCAAGCCCGGCATATTCAAGTCCAGAAAAATGAGATCCGGCAACAGCGCCAACGCCGTATTGAGACCCTCGAGACCGTCCGCGGCCTCGATCACGTCGAAATCGACGAGCAGTTTGCGCAAGACATAGCGCGTACTGTCGCTGTCGTCGATGATGAGCGCGCGGCCGCTGAAGGCGTGTGCATGCTGACGCTGCGTCTCGAACGTGGTCGGTTTGTTCGGGTCCTGGTAATGCAAGGGGACCCTGATGAAGAACGTGGAGCCTTGTCCCAAGCGGCTTTGCACGCGCACGCTACCGCCCATCAGCTCCGCAAGTCGGCGGCAAAGCGGTAGACCGAGTCCCGTGCCCTTGACCCGCTTCTGCAAGCGGTTTT
>DATEOW010000210.1:0-31975 GCA_035273665.1 Burkholderiales bacterium
CTTAACCGCGGGAGTTTGATTCTCGATAACTTTACCGGTAGCTTCCGCGTCAATCTGGATGAGCGCGCAGGCAAGCCTGTGAATGTCGTACAAGTCGTCGTTGGACCCACGGGGTTTATCGGTGCGCCCGAGCAAGCGGTCGTCGATTACATTCGGTCAATGTACGCCGATCGGCCGGCGCCCGATCTCATCATGACCGCCGGCGGACCGGCGGCGGTGTTTGCGCGTAAGTATCGGCAGCAGCTCTTCCCTCGAACGCCACTCGTGTTGGCGGCGGTGGATGAACGATATCTTCGCGGCGCGCCACTCGCGGAGAACGAGACTGCGGTCGCGGCCGTTAACGATATCCCTCGCGTGGTTGATGGCATCCTGCAAGTGCTGCCGGAAACCAAGCAAGTCTTCATGGTGATCGGCTCGGGAACAATTGGCCGGTTCTGGCGTCGCGAGCTCGAGACTTCCTTCGCGCGGTTTCAAGGTCGCGTCACATTCATCTGGTCCGACGCTTTATCGCTTTCCGACATCTTAGGCCGTGTATCGAATCTGCCAAAGGATTCGGCTATCGTCTACCTACTCTTCAGCGCGGACGCGCAAGGGGGCGCTTACGCGGACGAGCAGGCGCTCGCCGCGATTCACACCGCCGCGAACGCCCCGCTTTTTTCGGCGCATAGCTCACATTTCGGATACGGCATTGTCGGTGGGTCGTTGATGCCGATGGACGACCTCGCGCAAAGAACAGCCGATGTAGTGACCCGCGTCATGAATGGTGAGCCGCCCGCGAATTTAACGGTACCGCCTCAACTCCTCGGCCAACCGACTTTCGATTGGCGAGAGTTGCAGCGGTGGCATATTCCAGAAACCCGGCTACCGGATGGCAGTGTCGTAAAATTTCGTCCGCCAAGCTTATGGGATGAATACAAGCTCACGATTCTCGCGGCAGTTGCCGCGCTGGTTGTGCAATCGTTGCTCATTCTGTGGCTGCTCTTCGAGCACCGTGCGCGGCAGCGCGCCGAGATCGAAAGCCGGCGAAACATGGCGCTCGCCGCCGACGCCAATCGTCGCGAAACGATGTCGGCGCTCACCGCCTCTATTGGACATGAACTTGCGCAACCTCTCACTTCGGTGTTGCTCAATGTCCAGGCGCTTCAAAGGATGCTTAAGACGAGGCGTGTGACGGCGGAAGAGACCGATGAAATTTTGGCCGATATTCGGACGGAAGCCGCCCTCGCCGCACAGATCACCGACCGCCATCGAACAATGCTACGAGGCCGTCAATTAGACAAAAAGCCGATCGACCTTCACTCGGTCATTAACGAAAGCCTCGCGCTCGTCGGCAACGATATGCGAGCGCGGCAGATTGAGATGGCGCTCGATCTGTGTTCGCCTTCGTGTTTCATCGAAGGCGATCATGTGCTGTTGCAGCAGGTGCTACTCAACTTGCTGAGGAACGCCATGGACGCACTGGGGGGAACACTGCCGGCGAGGCGTCAGATCACGATACAAACGAGCGTCAAAGCCGCAAATGTCGAGCTCTGCGTATCCGATACCGGCACGGGCGTGCCCGCGGACAAGATGGATGAGCTGTTCACACCGTTCGTTACGACGAAGTCGCATGGCCTTGGAATCGGCCTGACCATCGCACGGTCGATCGTCGACGCCCATCGCGGGACCATCGTTGCCCGCGCGAATCTCGACGGAGGTGCGACATTCATCGTTACACTCCCCCGCGGTAACGTCAAAGCCTTGGCTGGTGCAGTGGAATCGCCAAAGCCGGTTGTAGACAAGGCCTGATTTCTCGGTGGCGCGCGATGGGCCTTGATACCGTAGAACTTGTGCTGGCAGTCGAAGATATCTTTCAAATCGATATCCCGAATACGGCCGCCGAACAATTGGACACGGTGGGTAAACTCCATGCGTTTGTCGTCGCGGAATTGCAACGACTGGACCGGCCCAACGTGCATCCTGCTATCGTTTTCGATGAGTTGCGGACGATTATCTGTTACCAACTCGGTGTCAAGCCGGAAGAGGTCGTGCCCGACGCGCGCTTTGTCCAAGACCTCGGCGCGGACTAGCAATTTATCCTAAGGGATAAAGCGCTGCATACAGCAAGCCGCCCTTGCCCGACCGGTTGATTGAATCGAGTTAACGAAAGGAAAGACTATGTCTACTGGTACCGTTCGACTGCATCGCGTGCTCCGCGCACCAGCGGAGCGTGTGTATCGCGCATTTTTAGATGGCGGGGCCCTGGCAAAGTGGCTACCGCCTTATGGTTTTACCTGCCAGGTCCATCACCTTGAACCGAAAGTCGGCGGAACGTTCAGGATGTCGTTTTCGAATTTCGGCACGGGGAACGATCATGCTTTCGGTGGGGAGTATCTTGAACTCGTGCCTCATGAACGAATTCGCTACACGGATAGATTCGATGACCCCAATTTGCCCGGCGAAATGCGAGTGACAGTGACTTTAGCGAAAGTGTCGTGTGGAACCGAGATCAATATTGTGCAAGAAGGAATACCCGAACTTATTCCGGTCGAGATGTGCTACCTCGGATGGCAGGAATCGCTCGCTCAGCTTGCCACGCTCGTCGAACCGGAGATCCAGGGTTAACGCGACTTGAAGATGGTGTGAAAAGCAAACAGCACGTCGGACCAAATCAACCATGCAATGGCGCAAGTTAGCGAAGCTACTATGGGCGTCACCCTGCTCGGCTATTGGCCTCACGCTTGCCCTTCTGCCACTGCTAGCCGGCGGCAAGGCCAGGTGGTCGCTTGGCGCACTGGAGGTCACCTATCGAGAAAACCTGGCCGATTGCAGCGTGCGCATGAGAGCGCTGCCCTTTCGTGGAATCGTTTTTGGCCACGTCATTCTGGCGATTACGAAGGAAGAGCTGCGAACGATCGGCCCGCACGAGCGGGTACACGTCGAGCAATACGAACTTTGGGGCCCCTTTTTCTTTTTGGCGTATGGCGCCTCCAGTCTGTGGCAGTTGCTGCATGGTCGAAGCGCGTATTGGAGCAACCACTTCGAGATCCAGGCTCGGGAGCGCAGCCATCAATCAGCTTGTCGGCGACACACTTACGGAGACCGCCACTGAGATCACTCATGCATCAACCTAACTGGTTCGTGCTCGTCATCGTCATCGCTCTGCAAGCGGTTCCTGCGCGGGCGGAGCAATCCGCTTTCTCGTCCCGCTCCCTCACCGTTGGCGGCATCGAGCGCAGCTATCTCGTTCGCGCGCCCCGTAGCGCGTTGACAAAGCGTGCGGCAGTGGTGGTCATGCTGCATGGACATGGCGGTAGCGCGGCAGGCCTCGTGGGCCAAGGCAGAACTCGCGCGGCACCATACCGCGAATGGATGCAGATCGCAGACCGCGAAAACATTGTGCTGGTGGCGCCGGATGGTTTGGTCGGCAGCGATGAAAAGCAGGGTTGGAAAGACTGCCGTGCGGACGCAACGACCAACCCTCTGAGCGACGATGTCGGTTTTCTCGTGGCGCTTCTCGCGACTCTTGAACGCGACATGGCCATCGATCGTCGGCGTGTGTTCGTCATGGGCACATCGAACGGTGGCCACATGGCTTTACGGATGGCGATCGAGCAGCCGGACAAGATCGCCGCAGTGGCGGCGATCGTCGCTGCGATGCCCGCAAATTCGCAATGCCCTGCGCCAAAACAGTTTGTGCCCGTGCTGCTCATGAACGGCACTGCCGACCCCTTGCTGCCTTACACAGGCGGCGCAATCGCAAACAACGATGCGCGGCGCGGCTCGGTAATCTCCACACAAGAATCCATCGACATGTGGCGACAGTTGTCGGGGGCGAGCCCCATCCCCGAAACAAAGGTATTGGACGATACGAATGTCGAGGATCGCAGCCGTGTCACACGGCTGCGCTATCTAAAAGACGGGTTGCCCGTCGCGGTTTTATACCGTATTGAAGGCGGAGGGCATGCGGAGCCGAGTCGACAAGAACGATACGCGCGCTTTTTTACGCGAATGGTCGGCGCGCAGAACGGCGATATCGACATGGCAGAAGAAGTCTGGCAGTTTTTTTCGGCGCAAAGTCAGCGCACGCCATCGACGACGGCTCGATAAATCGGAACTGCAATCAACCATCCGAGGGCACGATGTTCACGATGCTAAATGTCGGCGATACCGGTAGTGCAACGCTTCGCGTCAGCGAGGCGGACCTGGCGACGACGCTTAGTCAGCACAAATCCGACGCTTTTCCGCCGGTATTTGCTACAGCGCGCATGATCGGATTGATGGAGCTCGCCGCCGCACGCGCCATGCATGCGATCCTGAACGAAGGGGAACTTTCTGTCGGCGTGTCGATCAATGTGTCGCACAACGCCGCAACGCCAATCGGCATCGAGGTCACTGCCACGGCGAGATTCACAGGTCGCGAAGAAAAGCTGTATGTCTTCGAAGTCTATGCCGCAGATGCCGGCGGCGAAATTGGCCGAGGCGTCCATCGCCGCGCAGTGGTTTCTACCACCCGAATTGTGCAAGGCGCGGCCCGCCGCAATGCGATTTAAATAGGGATTTTTAGTGTCCCCAGGCAAGACACCGATTTGTGCCGCCCTCACATTGCAGTAAACTGCGCCTCCTAATCTAAGGAATTGTTTCAGGAGTCGTTTTTGTCCGACAAATCAATGTCTTTCCCCCGACTGTCTCGTGGCTTCACCCTCCTCGAACTGCTGGTGGTGATGGTCATCATCGGCTTGCTCGCAGGAATCGTCTTGCCGAAGTATTTCGGCAAGTTAGAAGAGTCTCGGGAAAAGACTGTCCGCGCTCAGATTGACGCTTTCGGCAAAGCGCTCGACCACTATCGACTCGACACCGGCCATTACCCGAGCTCAGAGCAAGGTTTGGAGTCTTTGATCGCCAAACCGCAAAGTGAAACGCGATGGCGCGGTCCCTACTTGCAAAAGGCGGTGCCGCTCGATCCGTGGGACCGCCCCTATCAATACAAGTCACCCGGCGAACGGGGGGAGTACGACCTGTACTCTTTCGGCAGCGACGGACAACCCGGCGGAAGCGATAAAGCAGCCGACATCGGAAACTGGGGTTCCTGAAATAGGCTGCATCGCCAAGCAGTCGGGAAGGGAAACAAGTCATGCAATTCGACATCCGCGCGCTTAAGGGTGCCGAGGGGCTCGTTCAGGTTCGTCTCGATGCGCCTGATGAAGCGTCTGCCCTCGCGCAGGCGCGCCTACAAGGCCTGGCGGTCTTATCCGCCAAACCAAGCCGCCATCTCGGCCTGCCGCGCCGACGCGGTGCTTTCCCCTTGCAGTTGTTCGCGCAAGAACTGCTTGCGCTCCTATCCGCAGGTCTGTCCCTCGTCGAAGTGCTCGATACGATGGTCGAAAAAGAATTGAAGCCGGACAATCGGCGCGTCCTGAGCAGTCTGCGCGACAGCTTGTTCGAAGGCCGTACTTTCTCTCAGGCATTGGAAGCGTTTCCCGCGACCTTTCCTACGCTTTTTATCGCGACGGTCCGCGCAAGCGAACGTACGGGCGATTTGCGCGAGGCGTTAACGCGCTATATCGCCTACCAGGAACGGATTGACGTCGTGCGTAAGAAAATTGTCAGCGCCGCGATCTATCCCGCAGTGCTTCTGGTTGTGGGCGGCTTGGTGACGCTGTTTCTGCTTGTGTATGTGGTCCCGCGCTTCGCGGGCATCTATGCCGACTCGGGCCGCGATTTGCCTTGGATGTCTCGGGTGCTCATCGACTGGGGCCAGTTGTTGAACAATCACGGCACGCTTATGGTGCTTTTAGGCCTTGCTGTGTTGGCAGGATGTGTCATGGCCATCCGTCGTGCGCCGGTTTTACTCGCGCAGCTTTCTCGGCGCATTCCGGCCATCGGCCGTCGAGTGCGCATCTATCAACTCGCGCGTTTCTATCGCACGCTAGGTATGCTGCTTCGCGGGGGCACGCCTTTGGTTCCGGCGCTGAATATGGCCGAAGGGCTACTACCGTTACAGCTGCGCGATCGATTGGCCGATGCGACACAACGTGTACGTGAGGGCCTGCCCGTGTCCGTCGCCATGGAAAAAGCCGATATGAGCACGCCGGTCGCGTTGCGCATGCTACGCGTCGGCGAAAAAAGCGGCGACATGGCGGAAATGATGGAACGCATCGCGATCTTCCACGATGAAGAACTCGCACGGTGGATCGATGTGTTCACCAAACTGTTCGAGCCCGCCTTGATGGCGGTAATCGGTATCGTGATCGGCACGATTGTGGTGTTGATGTATTTGCCCATTTTCGAACTCGCCGGGAGCCTGGGATGAACATGCATTCGACGGACGCGCTGCGAGCGCCCTTCTCCGCCGATGAAATCGCCGCGGCGCGTCGTCATGCCACCGGCCGCGGCTTGAGCATCACGGCCGCGCTTGACGAGCTAAGCGCTTTGCCGCCGGAAGCCTTTTTACTGCGCTTGGCGGCGAGCTTCCACTACGGCTGCGCGAGCATCGATGATCTGCACCAATGGCAACCGGCTTTCGATGTGCTTCCCTTTGCCGATGCGCTGCGCAAACAACTCCTGCTCTTTCGCGATGACTCCGGCGCATTTCGATTGGTCTTCGGCGATCCGTTCGCAGCGGATCGTCTCGCATGGGCGGACGAAAGCATCGACGCACCATTCATCTGGACCTTGGCCCATCACGCCGATGTCGCCGCGTATCTAAGTCGACATGAGGAAACTCTGTCCGCCGTTGAAGGGTTGCTGCCTTCAGCAGTCGCGGAAACGATCGCGACTATCGGCGTCGAAGATCTCTCTTTTCGCAGCATCACCGAAGATGCGAGTCAGGTCGTCAAACTCGTACGCTCGACGCTTTACGATGCACTGAAGGCGGAAGCGTCCGATATTCATTTGGAAACGAGCGCGCAGGGACTCGGCATCAAGTATCGGGTCGATGGGGTGCTGGTCGCAATCGGCAATCTCCCCGGCGTCGAGTTGGCGGAACAAGTCATTTCGCGCGTAAAGGTGATGGCGGAACTGGACATCTCCGAACGGCGCATTCCGCAGGACGGGCGATTCAAAGTGAGCGTGCGCGGACGAGAAATCGATTTTCGCGTGTCCATCATGCCGTCCATTTTTGGCGAAGACGGGGTACTGCGGATTCTGGACAAGCAACAACTCGCGGACGAAGTCAAAGGACTGACGCTCGAAAGTATCGGCTTCGATGTTCCGACGCGCAGCATCGTTCGCAAGCTTGCCGCAGAGCCCTATGGCATGCTCCTCATTACCGGCCCGACCGGCAGCGGTAAAACGACGACGCTTTATGCGGCCATCTCCGAAATCAACCACGGCCGCGACAAGATCATCACCATTGAGGATCCGGTCGAGTATCAGTTGCCGGGCGTGCTGCAGATTCCCGTGAACGAGAAGAAGGGACTGACTTTCGCGCGCGGGCTGCGTTCGATCCTGCGCCACGATCCGGATCGCGTCATGGTTGGCGAAATCCGCGACACCGAAACGGCGCAGATCGCGATTCAAGCCGCGCTGACGGGACACTTGGTCTTTACGACCGTACACGCGAACAACGTGTTCGATGTGCTCGGCCGTTTCACGCATATGGGTATCGACACTTACAGTTTCTCCGCGGCATTGAACGGGGTGGTCGCGCAACGACTGGTTCGACTCAACTGTCCGCATTGCAGTACCGCCGTGACGCCAAGCGAAGCTGATCTGACGGCATCTGGGCTGACCGAGGCAATGGTGAAGGATTTTCGCTTCATGGGCGGCCGCGGCTGCGGACAATGCCGTGGCACCGGATATAAAGGCCGCACCGCTATCGCGGAGATCATGGTACTCACCGATGAACTACGCGAGATGATCGTCGCGCGAGCCCCTATTCGCGCACTCAAAGACGCGGCCAAACGTAGCGGCACGCGCTTCCTGCGGGAAGCCGCAGTGTCCCTGGTGGCCGAAGGCCGCACTAACCTGGAAGAAATCAATCGTGTCACTTTCGTGGCCTGACCTGAAACAGCGCCTCACGCGGGGCGCACCTTTGCGTGTAGCGATGCCGCGCATGCGCTTGGATCGTGTCGACGTTTTGCTTGCGCCGACCGAAGTTCAGCTCGTCCGGCGGCCGGCGCGCGGTAGCGCGCTGGAACGCCGCTATCCCGTCAATGAACCGACTTGGCAAACAGCGGCGGCAGCACTCGCGCACGGGCTAAGTGAGTTGGGCTGGCGGAACGCGCGCCTACAGGTGCGGCTGTCGAATCATTTCGTGCGCTACGCGCTTGTTCCCGGCGCAGACAAGCTGCGCAACCAAGCGGAACGGATCGCCGCGGCTCAACATCAATTGCGCAGCCTCTATGGTGAACGTGCCGATACTTGGTTGATCGTGCCGGCCACGGTGCGCGGCGACAATCGCCTCGTCGCCGCAGTCGACAAGGGGCTCGTCGAGACGCTCGCCGCGGCAACCGCTGGACCCGGCTTGCAATTGCGTCGCGTCGAAGCACTCCTGATCTGGTGTTACAACCAGGTGCGCCGCCGGATCGATAACCGTCCAACATGGCTCACGATCGTCGAACCCGGCCGTTTATGCGTCGCTTACTTTGACAACAAAGCCTGGGGCTTTGTACGCAACGAACGTTTACGCAGCGCGCCTCAAGAGGAAATCCCCGTCATTCTGGAGCGCCTGTGTCTTGCCGAAGGCGCAAAGCCCGGCCGCGTGCTCATGTTCGGTGCGGACTTGTCCTTCTCGACGTGGAACGAAGCGTGGACCGTCGAACATGCCGATCCGCTTCGCGACGAGGCACTTGCCTAATGCAACGCCTGCAACTCGATTTTTTGCGGCCGGGCGGCGCGCCCTGGCCGATCGGCCCCTTATTGCTCGTCTTCGGTCTGCTTGCCGCGACGCTCACCGGCTGGAAATTCGCGGCGCTGTCAGCCGAGCAAGTGCGCCTCCAAGCGCAAATCGGCGACACCCAGCGCCTGCTTCGCCGCGAAATGCCGCGCGTGTATACGGACAGTAAGCAACTGGCAGATCAAGTGGCGCGAGCGAATCTCGTGCTGGCCGCCTTGACGGTTCCGTGGGATGCAATGTTCACGGAACTCGAACGCGTTGCCGATCAGAACGTCGCACTTCTCGCCATCCAGCCGGAAGGATCCGGCAAGCATGTGCAGCTTTCCGGCGAAGCACGGCATTTCGAGGATGTGATGGCCTATGTGAAAAGGCTCGAACAAAGTGTGGGATTTTCGAACGTCTTTCTTTCGCGTCATGAAGCGCAAGAGGAAGGCGGCATCAGCTTCACGCTGGGTGCCGATTGGACAGGTCAGTAATGAATCTAAATGAAATGCGTAGCCGAGTAGAGTTGCTCGGCGTTTCCGGTGTGCTTGGTATTGCGCTGCTTGTATTCGCGTTTACCGTCTATGCAGCGACGCTCGTGCCGCTCGCCAACGAGACGGAACATCTGCAAAATCTGGCCGATCAATTGAAAACCCGGCACGGCATGGGCGGCATGGTGGACGACAGCATTGGTACGCCGGATGAACAGCTAGCCAGCTTCTACGCATTTTTCCCGAAGCAGGAAAGCACGACGGAGTGGTTAATCAAAATTCACGCCGCAGCCAATGAAAGCGGGATCGCCTTGCGCTCAGGGGATTACAAATTGGAGCATCGCGATGGAGACCGTCTTTCGCGTTACTTGATCACGTTGCCGCTGCGCGGGTCCTATCCGCAGATTCGCAGTTTCATCGATCATGTGTTGCAGGATGTGCCGGCCGCCGCGCTGAATGAACTCAGCTTGCAACGCGATAGCGTGAGCAGCGAAGCGCTGGATGCACGCATCCGATTGACCCTTTATTTAGGAGCCCTGTGATGGCCGCCGGGACACGTTGGACGCTTTATTTGATCGCGCTGGTCGCGACCTTGGTGACGATTTTTCATGATGACGAAGAGAAAGTGCAAGCCCTGCCCCTCGCGCACGCGGTGGAAGCGACGCGATTGACCACGGACGGCAAACCTTTCATCGCTCAAGCCATTCCGCTCGAAAAATTGCAGCGCCAAAGCGGTACCGCGCCGACCGCGGACCCCTTCAGCGCACGTTCGTGGCAACAGATGGAAGAGGAAGAAGAGCGCCGCAATGCGCCGCCACCCGCTGCACCGCCCAAACCGCAGGCGCCGCCGCTCCCCTTCGGTTATCTGGGCAAAATGGTCGAGGGCGAGCAAACCGTGGTGTTCCTCACCGCACGCGATCGCAATTACGTCGCGCGCCTCGGCGATACGCTCGATGGCGTATGGCGTGTCGCCGAAATTCGCGATCAGGACATGGTCTTCGACTATGTCCCGTTGAAATCAAAGCAATCCCTGTCCTTTATGGCAGGCGGCAGTCCGGCCACGGCAATGCCACGTTCACTCGACGGCCAGGACGATGAAGAGGAAGAGAAAGAGGAATGAAAAAGATACTGGCCCTGATTGCGCTACTGCTTGTCGCCTGCGCATCGAACCCCAAAATCGATGAGGGCCGCAAACTCATTGGCCAAGGACAATTGGAAGAAGGTCTCGCCGTCATGGAACAGGCGGCGCGCGGAAATCCCCGCAACGTTGAAGCCTACAACGCGTGGGTGACGCAACGCGAAGCGATCGTCGGCGGCTTTGTCCGCGAGGGCGATATGGAACGGGCGCGCGGCGCCAATGATCCCGCCCTGTGGAACTATCGGCGTGCGCTTGCCATCGACCCTTCGGCCATCGCTGCACAAAACGGGATCGACAGCATCGAGCGCGATCGACGTCATCAAACTTTACTCGCGGAAGCGGAGGCGGCGTTGAGCCGCAATGATCTTGACACGGCGGAGCGCAACACACGGCTCGTCCTGAAAGAAAATCCCTACCACCGCACGGCACGCGCCACGATGAAAACGGTGGCAGAGCGGCGCGCGCAGCTGGAAGTTGCCCCACCGCAACTCAAACTGGCGATGGAAAAACCCATCACGCTCGAGTTTCGCGATGCGCCGCTGCGCTCGATTTTCGAGGTGATCTCGCGTACCTCCGGAATTAATTTCGTTTTCGATCGGGACGTCCGACCCGATCTGCGCGCAACAATCTTCATGCGCAATAGCAATCTGGACGAGGTGATCCGGGTGCTGCTTGCGACGAATCAACTCGACCGCAAGGTCATGAATGAAAACTCCGTGCTGATTTATCCGAACACGCCGGCAAAACAGAAGGAATACCAGGAGCTATCCGTGCGCTCCTTTTATTTGACGAACGCGGACGTGAAACAAACCGCGGCGATGATTCGCGCGCTGGTCAAGACACGCGATATTTACATCGACGAGAAACTCAATCTCCTCGTCATGAAAGACACGCCGCATGCGATTCGGATGGCCGAACAACTGGTCGCGACCCAAGATCTGGGCGAACCGGAAGTTGTGCTCGAATTGGAGGTCATGGAAGTCGCTTCTGCGCTGATCCGGGATTTCGGCATCCGTTATCCCGACGCAATCAATGTGGGCGAAATTCCCGTCGGCGCCGGGGCAGTCACGAATTTCATTGAACTGAAGCCCAAGGACTGGGATTTTTATATCGCCAATCCGGCGCTTATTCTGAACCTGCGTCAGACGAACGGCGCGGTCAACACCCTCGCCAATCCGCGCATCCGTGTGAAAAACCGCGAGAAGGCCAAGATCCACATCGGCGAGAAAGTGCCTGTCATCACCTCGACCTCGACCGCCAATGTGGGCGTGTCTTCTTCGGTCAGTTATTTGGAAGTCGGGCTTAAGCTCGACGTCGAACCGAATATTTTTCTGGACGACGAAGTCGCCATCAAAGTGCAACTCGAGGTGAGCAACATCCTCGAACAATTGCGCTTGCAGGATACTGTCTCCTATCGGCTCGGCACCCGAAACGCATCGACGACTTTGCGTCTACGCGACGGCGAAACGCAAATTCTCGCCGGTTTGATCAATGACGAGGATCGCCGTTCGGCGAACAAGCTGCCCTACCTCGGCGACTTCCCGCTTCTGGGCAAGCTGTTCCGCAGCGATAGCGATCAAGTCAATAAAACGGAAATCGTGTTGCTGGTGACGCCGCGCATTGTGCGCAATCTGATTCGACCCGATACCGTTCAAGCCCAATTCACTTCCGGGACTGATGCATCGCCCGGCGCCGCGCCATTGCGATTGACGAGCGCAGCGCCTCGATCTTTCACTGCAAGCGCGAGCGGCGGCGTAGCGCCCGTAACACCGGCCGTTGCAAAGACTGTCGAGACAGTCAACGACGTCTCACTGGCGATGAGCGGCCCCACGGAGGTTGTCGCCGGAGAAGAATTTGTATTGAGTTTCGGACTTCCCATGCGCGTCGAGGGAGCAAACGCGCGCCTGCAATTAAGTTTCGATCCGCAGGTACTCAGTCTTGTTTCACCGGCAGGCGGCGCGCCGGGACGGGGTATCGTCGAGGTGGCGGCTGCTTCGATTGCCGGGACCCAATCGCCCATCGTACAGGCGCGCTTTCGTGCCGTCGCAACCAAGCCGGTCACGACCCAGATCGGCATCGAAGCTTTGCGTGCAACGGACAACGCACAACGTCCGCTGAGTCTCAACATGCCTGGCGCTGTTTCCATCAATGTGCTCGCTTCGCCGGGAACGAACGGCGGAGTGGCGAGCGAACCACTTAAGCAGTGATGCGGACCTCTCGCTCGCTCGCCGGCTTTACGCTGATCGAGCTGATCATCACGGTCGCGATCATCGGCATTCTCGCGTCGGTCGCGGTGCCCTTCGCCGAGCTGTCGGTCCGGCGCGCGAAAGAACAGGAATTGCGTATTGCGTTGCGCCAGATCCGCACGGCCATCGACGACTATAAGAAAGCCGGCGACGAAGGCCGCATCGAACGCCTCGCCGATACATCCGGTTATCCCGTCTCGCTCGCTGTCCTGGAGCAAGGGGTGGAAAACGCGCAGGACCCGGAAAATAAATCGCGCATCTATTTCATTCGCCGCATCCCGCGGGATCCATTCTTCAGCGATGGTTCCGTCGCAGCCGCCGACACGTGGGGGAAACGCAGCTACGAATCTCCACCGACTGAGCCGCGACCGGGCAAAGACGTGTTTGACGTGTACTCGCTATCCCAGGAAAGCGGCATCAACGGCGTACCCTACCGTCAATGGTGAAGCCTTTGCTTCGACGCGGATTCACCTTGATCGAGTTGCTTGTGGTGATGGCGATCATCGCGGTATTGCTGACGGTTGCCCTGCCCCGCTATTTTGGTAGCGTCGATCATTCCAAAGAAGTGGCATTGAAACAGTCTTTGTCCGTCATGCGCGATGCGATCGACAAGTATTACGCCGATCGCGGCCAGTATCCGGAGCGCCTCGAGGAACTCGCCGAGAAGCGTTATATCCGTTCGATTCCCGTTGATCCGATCACTGAAAGCGCCGCGACATGGACCATCGTGCCGGTGCCCCCCGGCGCGGCGAAGGGCGTGGTATACGACATTCGCAGTGGCGCAGAGGGCAACAGCGAAGACGGAAAACCTTATGCGGAATTATGACTAGAGCTGCCGCTGTCGATTTCCGCGAAGGCGGCTTCACCTATATCGGCCTGCTCATTCTCGTCGCGCTGATCGCCATCGCCCTTGCCGGTACCGCGGAAGTGGTCAGCACCGCGCAGAAACGCGAACGCGAACAGGAGTTGCTGTTCGTCGGTACGCAATACGCGCGTGCCATTGCCTCCTATCGCAGTGCATCACCAGGCTCGGAAGCCTATCCCACTTCCCTGGAACAGCTGCTCGAAGACAAGCGCTTGCCTGTCATGCGACGACACCTTCGCAAGCTCTACGCAGACCCTGTGACCAACGGTGCGCCCTGGGGGCTCGTCCTCGGCCCAAACAATGGCATCGTCGGCGTATATAGCCGCTCGCTAGACCAACCGCTCAAACGCCAGGGCTTTTCCAAGGAATATGAGCAGTTCACCGACACGGAAAGCTATTCACAATGGAAATTTATTGGTGCGGGAGCCGTCGCGGCGAAGCCAACGGGCTCGGCGCCTCAGCCGGGCGGATGATGTCGACCAGCTTTACACAAACAATCCAAAACGCATCGGTAACATACTCATCGGGCTTTCTTTCCCTCTGAGGCTCTGGAAATGGCGTAGATATTGCTGCATCCGCTTCGAGCGAAAGGCAGCATCGTTCGCACCGTTAACAGGCCAGGGAGGCCAGAAGAAAAACTGCGCGATGCGCGCGGATCAGCAGGAGCATCAAAAAACCCGGCCTCGCGCCGGGTTTTTTTTCGCCCGTATCAGGTGCGGCGAAAGAATAAACTCACAAAGGCCGCTGAGAGCACCGCAAACCACACTAGTGACCATTCCGGAATCGACATCCCTAAAAACGCCCAGGGGGCGATCGTGCAAGGTCCGTCGTACTGCAACATATTCGGCCAGAGCTTACCGAGGCTCAGACTGTCCAAGGTGTTTTCAAGCCAGCTTCCGGCGCAGGCCATGCTGCGCGCCGGGTCTTGTTGCAACCAGAGCTGATACACAGCCGCAGCAGCACCGCTGAAGGCGACGAAGGCGCATAACGCGGCATAGACTCTTGTGCCGCCGCCGTGAACGAAGGCCACCAAGCTCATTAATCCCAAAACCAAGAACAGGATTCGCTGCGCCACACACCATGGGCAGGGATCGAGCAACTTGACGTGTTGGAGGTAATAGGCGAAGCCCAACACGGCGATTACGATGACGAGGGCGACAATAAAGACTTTTCCGGCGTATGAATCGGCGCGAAGAAGCGGCATGAGAGCTCCCTTTTTCGAAGGCGGCATCATAGCCGATCGCAAGGGGCGGGCGAGGCCGCATGTATAATCGCCGCTTTCCGCAACGCCCATATCTAGAAACCTTATGGAAGCTGAACGCCTAAACGCTCTCTCGAACACGCTCGACGATCTTGGCGGTCGCGCAGCAGAGTTGCGGAGGTATCTTTGACTTCGATAACAAACAAAAAAGACTGATCGAAGTGAGCAAGGCGCTGGAGGATTCCGGCGTCTGGGACGATCCTCAAAAAGCTCAGGAACTGGGGAAGGAAAAAAAACTACTCGAAGCGGTTGTAGCCAGCATCACCAAACTGGACAGCGACCTTCGCGGAGCGACCGAGCTATTCGAACTGGCACGCGACGAAGCGGATGACGACACGCTGGTCGCCGTGGAGCGCGATACCCAGAAGCTCTCGGCCGCGGTGGAGGACATGGAATTCCGCCGCATGTTCTCCAACCCGCTCGATCCAAACAATTGCTTCGTGGATATCCAAGCCGGTTCCGGCGGGACTGAAGCGCAGGACTGGGCGTCGATGCTAGAGCGCATGTATATCCGCTACGGAGAACGACGCGGCTTCAAAGTAGAAATTCTCGAACAATCCGATGGCGAAGTCGCGGGCATCAAGAGTGCGTCGCTCAAGGTGAGCGGCGATTACGCTTATGGCTATCTCCGCACCGAAATCGGCGTGCATCGCTTGGTGCGCAAATCGCCCTTCGATTCCAACGCGCGACGCCACACCTCTTTTGCCAGCGTGTTCGTATATCCGGAGGTAGACGAATCCATTGAGGTGGAGATCAATCCCGCCGATCTGCGTATCGATACCTACCGCGCTTCCGGGGCGGGCGGCCAGCACATCAACAAGACGGATTCCGCGGTACGCATCACCCACTTGCCGACCAATATCGTCGTGCAATGCCAGAACGACCGCTCGCAACATCGTAACCGCGCCGAAGCGATGGCGATGCTGAAAGCCAAACTTTATGAAGCGGAAATGCGCAAGCGCCAGGCGGAAAAAGACAAGCTCGAAGATGCCAAAACCGATATCGGCTGGGGCCATCAGATTCGCTCCTACGTGCTCGACCAATCGCGCATCAAGGATTTGCGGACCAATTACGAAGTGGGCAACACACAGGCCGTGCTCGACGGCGATCTCGACGACTTCATCAGCGCCAGTTTAAAACAAGGCGTTTAAGGCCAATCATGTCTGAACAAAATCAAACGCCGCCCCAAGACGAAAACCAGATCGTCTCGGAGCGCCGCGCAAAGCTCAAAGCGCTACGCGAAAAGGGTCAGCCTTTCCCGAATGATTTCTCTCGGGAGCATTGCGCCGCGGACCTACACAACGCCTATGGCGAGATGAGTAAAGAAGCGCTCGAAGGTCACGCCTACCACGTCAAAGTCGCCGGACGCATGATGTTGAAACGAGTCATGGGCAAGGCGAGCTTCGCCACAATACAAGACGGCAGCGGGCGCGTTCAGGCGTATATCAACAACGATGGCGTCGGCGCCGACGTGCACGACGCCTTCAAACATTGGGATTTAGGCGACATTCTCGGCATTGAAGGCACGTTATTCAAAACCCGCACCGGCGAGCTGACTGTCAACGCAACGAGAATCCGGTTGTTGTCCAAGAGCCTGCGTCCGCTCCCCGAAAAATTCCACGGCCTCAGTGACCAGGAACAGAAATACCGCCAGCGTTACGTCGATCTGATCACTAGCGAAGAAGCGCGCAAGACCTTCATGCTGCGTAGTCGCATCGTGCAGGAGATTCGCGCCTTCATGATCGACAAAGGTTTCCTCGAAGTGGAAACGCCGATGATGCATCCCATCCCGGGCGGCGCCGCAGCGAAGCCTTTCGAGACACACCACAACGCGCTCGAAATGGATATGTACCTACGCATCGCCCCCGAGCTCTACCTGAAACGCTTGGTCGTCGGCGGTTTCGAGAAGGTCTTCGAGATCAACCGCAATTTCCGCAATGAGGGAATCTCCACTCGCCACAATCCGGAATTCACCATGATGGAGTTCTACGAGGCCTATCGCGATTACCGCTATCTCATGGATTTCACTGAAGCGCTGTTGCGTGACGTTGCGCAGAAAGTGCTCGGCACAACACAGTTGCCTTACGGCGAGCATGTCATCGATTTGTCCAAGCCCTTTGCTCGCGTGACCGTCGTGCAGGCAATGCTTTCCCGGCATGCGAACCTGACCGAGAAGCAATTGAACGATCCCGATTTCCTCCGCAGTGAGCTGAAGAAATTCGGGGTCGATGCAGCCAAGGATGCGACGCTCGGCACACTTCAGCTCATGCTGTTCGAAGAGAACACCGAAAGCAGCTTGATTCAACCGACCTTCATCATTGACTACCCTGCCGAGACGTCGCCGCTCGCGCGTCGCAATGACGCCCGACCGGAGATCACCGACCGTTTCGAGTTATTCATTACCGGCCGCGAAATGGCGAATGGTTTTTCGGAATTAAACGACCCGGAAGATCAAGCCGCCCGCTTCGAAGAACAGGCACAGGCCAAAGCCGCAGGCGATGAAGAAGCGATGTTCTTCGATGCGGACTACATCCGGGCATTGGAATATGGCTTACCCCCTACGGCGGGCGAAGGCATCGGCATCGATCGTCTCATCATGCTCTTCACTAACAGTCCTTCGATACGGGATGTGATTCTCTTCCCGCATATGCGGCCGGAGACTTAGCCGCACCGGCTCCCCGCGAATGCCATTCTGGCCTGGTGTATTCACTGCCAACAGCAGCTATTGGCAGTCTCCGCAGTCTTCGCAGTCTTTTCTTCGCGGTCTTGGGTCTTCGGGGTCTTCCCCATAGCGCTTAACCTCTCTTTTGTCGTTTTCTTGCCCATAGATGGCGCGCTTGTCACCACCGGACGACGCTCGTAGCGCGCTACAGCGCATTGCAATCGCCCTGGGCGTAACCCCGCGTTACATAGCGATGCGCTGCGGCTTCCGTTTTGCTTCTTAATAGGGGTGCAAGACTCAATCACCCCTGAAGGAGCAGACATGGAATCGAATAACCAAGAACAGATCCGTCCGGAACCCCGGCGAGCACACCCCATTATTTTGGCAGCCGCCGCATCGGTGCTGTTGTTCTCCGTGGCGGGAACCGCAGCGTTGATGGGCTGGCTGCCCAACTCCCGCGGCGAACAAACCGAGCAGACGGTCGAGAAAAAAGAACCGGCCAAGCGCGCCTCCAATGACAGCGCAAGTAAACCGGCTCGCGTGGCCGTAGCAGGTGATTTAGGCGTCATCGAATCGGTGCGCGAAGTTGCGGTACGGGGCGAAGGTACCGGTATTGGCGCTGCGCTTGGCGGCGTCGCGGGCGGTGTTGTGGGCCATCAGTTTGGCGGCGGCCGCGGGCAGGATGCCATGACGGTCGTGGGCGTCGTCGGCGGCGGCCTGGCAGGACACGAAGCCGAAAAACGCCTGCGAGGCAGCAAGCAGTATGAAGTGACCGTGCGTTTCGACAACGGTACTTCGAAGGTCTACACGCGGACCAACCCGCCGAGTTTTAAAGCCGGTGAACGTGTACGTGTCGTGGACGGCGATATCCGCTACGTTTAAGGATGCATGTAGCCGAAGAAGCCACGGTTAAGACCGTGGCTTCTTCGTTTTAGGGCGCCGTATAATCGCGTTCCGCTTCCAGATGCAATTTTATGAGCCGCGTCGCCGGCCCCTCCACTTCCGCTCTCCGCGGAATTTCGTTGCTTCTCACGGCAACAGCAACCTTTGCCTGTCTCGATACGCTCGGCAAGTGGCTCATGGAAACATACCCGGTGGCGATGGTGGTTTGGGTCCGTTATCTCATGCACACGCTTGTGATGATCGCGCTGCTGGGGCCGCGGCTTGGCTTCGGACTTGTCCGCACCAATGCACTTGGCATGCAAGTGGTTCGCGCCATCGTGCTCATCGCCTCCTCACTCATGTTTTTCTGGGGGCTCTCAAAGATGCCCATCGCCGAATGTTCGGCGATCAGTTTTATGTCGCCGCTCCTGCTGACCATCTTGTCGATCTGGTTCCTCAAAGAGCGGGTGCCGCCTAGCGCATGGATTGCCGTGATCAGCGGCTTCATCGGCGTACTGCTGATTATTCGGCCGGGGGGAGAGTTGTTCACGCCGGTGGTGGTCCTGCCGCTCATTACCGCATGGCTGTTTGCGGTATATCAACTCCTGACACGGAAGATGGCGGGCGTCGACCCGACTTTGACGACGCTTTTTTATGGCGCATTAGTCGGCACGGTACTCATGTCCTTCTTCGTCCCGTTCTTCTGGCAAAAGCCGGAGAGCGCCTTTCATGTTCTTCTTTTCATCACGACGGGCGTGCTTGGGGGCTTAGGGCACTTCCTGCTGATCAGCGCCTTCGAACGTGCGCCGGCATCGACGCTGGCACCGTTTATCTACGCACAGATTGTCTTCTCTTCCGGCTTGGGATACTTCGTGTTCGATGCCTTCCCCGACGGTTGGGGACTCATCGGCATCCTCATCATCGTTGCGAGCGGTGTATGGATTGCGCTCACACATCGCACACAGCGCGAAGTGGCTATCGTGCAGGCCGACCTTTAGGCCTTCTCGAATATCGCGGCGATGCCTTGTCCGCCACCGATGCACATGGTGACCAGCGCGTAACGGCCGCCGATACGCTGGAGCTCGTACAAGGCTTTGACGGTCAGAATCGCTCCTGTAGCGCCAATAGGATGACCCAAAGCGATTGCTCCGCCGTTGGGATTCACCTTCTTAGGATCGAGTTCCAGGTCTCGGCTGACGGCCATCGCTTGTACGGCGAAGGCCTCGTTCGATTCAATGACATCCATATCGCTGGGCGTTAGGCCCGATTTTTCGAACACGCGACGCACGGCCGGAATCGGCCCGAGCCCCATAACATGAGGCTCGACACCGGCATGCGAATAAGCGACTAGACGTGCAAGCGGCTTGTGCCCAGCTTTCTTCGCCGCATCGGCTTCCATCATCACCACTGCCGCGGCCGCATCGTTCAACCCGGATGCATTCCCAGCGGTCACGGTCCCATCGGGTTTGAAGGCTGGACGTAACTTTTGTACGTCGGCCAAAGTCACGCCGCGGCGCAGATGCTCATCGGTATCGAAAAAGGTCGACCCTTTCTTGCTTTTCAGTTCGACCGCGAGAATTTGGCTTTTGAAATGGCCGGCGTCGATTGCGGCTGCCGCGCGGCGTTGTGTCTCCACCGCAAAAGCGTCCTGCTCTTCGCGCGTGATGCCGTATTGGGTCGCGATGTTTTCGGCGGTGACGCCCATGTGGCCGCCGCCGAAAGGGTCCTGCAACGCGCCGAGAATTCCATCGTCAGCCATACTCGGACCCATACGCTGTCCCCAGCGTAAAGAAGGCATGTAGTACGCCGCGCGACTCATCGACTCAGCGCCGGCGCCGATAACGACTTCGCAATCGCCGAGCTGGATGTGTTGAGCGGCTGAGACGATCGCCTGCAATCCGCTACCGCAGAGCCGATTCACGGTCAGACAAGGCGTGCCCACCGGCAAGCCGCCTTCAATGGCAGCGATGCGGGAAATATAAACATCGCGCGGTTCGCTATGGATGACGCTGCCGAGTGCGACATGGCCCACTTGCGTCCCATCGATGCCGGCGCGTTTTACCGCTTCGCGCACGACTAGCGCGCCCAGAGTGGGCGCAGAGATATCTTTCAACGAACCGCCGTAGGTCCCGATAGCGGTGCGCACTGCGGATAGAACGACGACTTCGCGAGCCATGTGTACTTCTCCTATCGATTAAGCCGCGGCCGGGGCGCCATATAAATCATAAGTGTCGGCACGTGTAATGCGCACATCGATGAAGTCGCCTGACTGAATTCCTTTGGGCGCTTTTTCGACATATACCAAGCCATCGATCTCGGGCGCATCGGCAGCCGATCGACCTACGGCGGTACGACCCTCGATGCCATCGACCAACACTCGCAGCGTGCGACCGACCTTTTGGGCCAAACGTCTCTCGCTGATTGCGGCTTGGGTTTGCATAAAGCGTTCACGGCGCGCTTCTTTGATTTCTTCAGGCAACTGATCGGGCAATTCGTTCGCGCTGGCGCCCTCGACCGGCGAATAAGCGAAACAACCAACGCGATCGAGTTCCGCCTCTTCCAAAAACGCCAGCATTTCTTCGAATTCGGCTTCGGTTTCTCCGGGGAAGCCGACGATGAACGTGCTGCGCAAAGTGATGTCCGGACAGGCGGCGCGCCAAGCACGGATGCGTTCCAGATTTTTTTCGCCCGAGGCAGGACGTTTCATGAGTTTCAGGATACGTGGACTGGAATGCTGGAAAGGCACGTCCAGATAAGGCAGCACTTTCCCTTGGGCCATGAGCGGCACCACGTCGTCAACGTGGGGATAGGGATATACATAATGGAGACGAACCCACACCCCCAACTCGCCCAGCGCAGCAACCATTTCGTTCATGCGTGTCTTCAGGGGACGGCCGTTCCAGAATCCGGTCCGGTATTTGATATCCACCCCATAGGCACTGGTGTCTTGGGACACGACGAGTAACTCTTTAACGCCAGATTTCACCAGGTTTTCGGCTTCCTGCATGACGTCGCCGACCGGGCGGCTGACGAGATCGCCTCGCATGGAGGGAATGATGCAGAAGCTGCAGCGGTGATTGCAGCCTTCCGAAATTTTCAAGTAAGCGTAATGCCGGGGAGTGAGCTTGATGCCTCCCGGCGGTACAAGATCGACGAAAGGATCGTGCGGCTTCGGCAGATGCTTGTGCACGACAGCCATCACTTCGTCAGTGGCGTGCGGTCCGGTGACCGCGAGCACGCTCGGATGCGTGTCCTGCACCACGCTACCCTTGGCGCCCAGACAGCCGGTCACAATTACCTTGCCGTTTTCCGCCAGGGCCTCGCCGATCGCATCGAGCGACTCTTCGACCGCAGCGTCGATAAACCCACAAGTGTTGACGATGACGAGGTCCGCGCCGTTGTAAGACGGTGCGATGGCATAGCCCTCGGCGCGTAACTCGGTGAGTATGCGTTCTGAATCGACCAGAGCCTTGGGACACCCGAGCGAAACGAAACCTACTTTTGGAACAGCGGAATTCGACATGACTGACTAAGGTGGCAAGCGCATGCGCGCGAGCGAGAAGAAGCGAAAGGAGTGACTACAAGCATGCCACAGGCCGAGGGGGAAAACCTTGATCGAGAACTAGGTTCAACCGACATCGCCACATAAGCAGCGCCTCCCGCAGAACATCAGCGTTGCGGGTCGTCCTTTTTAGCATCGGGCTCGTTATGCGCTTGGGACGGCGCACCAAAGCCGGGAAAAGGGAATCCGCCGAACATAGTTTTAGCGTGAGCCTGCATCTGGTGCTGCATTTGTTCGAACATGCTCTTGCTTTGCTCGGCATAGTTGGCGGCAAGCGCCTGCATCGCCGGCCCTTGCGCCGCCATGAACTGCGTCCACATGTCCTGCCCGGCTTTCAACGGATCGCCGAAAGCTTGGCGCGATTGATCCTGAAAATTCTTCTGTATCTCGCCGAAGATCTGCAGGTTGCGTTCAAGATAGTTCGACATCACGCCCTGCATCGCATTGCCGTAGGAGCGGATGAACTGGGTTAACACGTCATGAGAAAAGATATGGGCCGCGCCATTCGATTCTTCTTCCAGAATCACCTGGAGCAAGATTGCTCGCGTCAGATCCTCGCCCGATTTAGCGTCCACTACCTGGAAACGCTCCTGCTTGAGCACCAGCTGCTTCACGTCCGCGAGCGTGATGTAAGAGGACGTACGAGTGTCGTAAAGACGTCGGTTCGGGTATTTCTTGATGAGACGCACGTTATCGGTCATAGCCTTCAGCCTCGCTATTGCATGTGCTGACCGCCATTGATGGCGATATTCGCCCCGGTAATAAAGGCCGCCTCGTCAGAGCAGAGATAGACGATGAGCGCTGCAACCTCTTCTGGCTTTCCAAGCCGGCCAACCGGGATCTGGGGAATGATCTTACTCTCCAATACGTCTTTGGGTACGGCGGCCACCATTTTCGTGTCGATGTATCCCGGAGACACCGTATTCACCGTGACCCCTTTGCGTGCCACTTCCAGTGAAAGCGCCTTCGTAAAACCATGCAGGCCGGATTTTGCGGCTGCATAGTTGGTTTGGCCAAATGCCCCTTTGGAGGCGTTCACCGAGCTGATGTTGATGATGCGGCCCCAGCCGCGCTCCACCATGCCGTCGCAGATCGGTTTGGTCATGTTGAACACGCTATCGAGATTGGTCCGCATGACCGCGTCCCAATCGACTTTGCTCATTTTTTTGAAGCTCGTGTCGCGTGTAATCCCCGCATTGTTGACGAGAACGTCAACGGGGCCGAGTTGGGCTTGCACCGCCCCAACACAAGCTTGGCATGAAGCATAGTCGGCGACGTCGCCCTCGAAAGCTTGGAAGGTATATCCCTGCTCCTGAAGCCTGCCCAACCATTCAGCGACCTGGGTATTGGCTGGAGAGTGCGTGACGGCGACTTGGTAGCCGGCGTCGTGCAGGCGGACGCTGATGGCTTCGCCGATACCGCCCATGCCGCCAGTCACGACGGCAACACGCTTCTGTTGCATGAGGAGGGGCTCCGAGGAAAGGAACTGGAGACGCCCGCATTATGGCATGCCAACCGCGGACGTCGGGTCAACCTCAACGTCGAGCCTACTTCGCTAGCTAGATCGCTAGCGTCGAGTACGAGGAGGTCGCACATCCTCCGCTAGCTGAGCAGACCGGCCTAAGGCCCAGCCTGCTTACTCCATATGCAGGCCACCATTGATGCTGATGTTCGCGCCCGTAACATAAGCCGCCGCATCCGATACCAAATAGGCGACGAGTCCTGCGATCTCTTCGGGCTTTGCCAAACGCCCCATGGGGATGGAGGTCTTGATCTGGTCCAGCACCTCCGGCTTCATGGCGCGGACCATTTCCGTGTCCACGTAGCCAGGGGAAATGGTGTTGACCGTGATGCCCTTCTTCACAACTTCCTGCGCAAGCGCTTTGCTGAAACCGTGCATACCCGCTTTGGCCGCCGAATAGTTCGTCTGGCCGAACTGACCTTTCAGCGCATTGACGGATGAGATGTTGACAATGCGCCCCCATTCGCGCTCGATCATGTTTTCGATGACCTGACGCGTCACGTTGAAGACGGAATTCAAGTTGGTATTGATGACGGCAAACCAGTCCCCGGGAGACATACGTTTGAATACGCCATCGCGGGTGATACCGGCGTTGTTAACGAGAATATCGATCGGGCCGATGGTGGAACGAACGCGATAAACCATCTCGGCGCAGGAGTCGAAATCTTCCACACGGCCCTCGGCGGCAAACACCTTGTGACCATGCGTACGCATTTCGCGAAGCCAGGCATCTTTCTTCTCATAATCAGGCAGACAGTTGGCGACGACGCTGTATCCGTCCGAAGCCAGACGTTTGCAGATTGCCGTCCCGATCCCGCCCATGCCGCCGGTGACGAAAGCAATTCTCTCTTTCATATAACGACTCCGTTCATTCTGGGGCGGCTTTCACATAGCGGCCAGGCGCATCTTCAAGGGGTGCGTATTCGGCATTACCGGGAAATTTTGGCGCTTCCACCATTGCACCGGTATGCGGCTCGAGCCATGTATGCCAATCCGCCCACCAGCTTCCCGATTGCTCCTTCGCGCCGGCGAACCACTCGTCCGCCGTAGGCGGAAGTTGTTCATTCGTCCAGAAACTGCGTTTGTTCGCGCTTGGCGGATTGATGATGCCGGCGATGTGTCCGCTCGCACCAAGCACGAAACGGCGAGGACTGGACAGAAACTCATTCGAACGATAAGCCGTCGTCCAAGGCACGATGTGGTCTTCACGCGTGCCCACCATGTAGGTCGGAATGTCGATGAGCGACAAGTCGAGTGGTTCCCCGCACACATGAACCGCGTTCGGTTCTCGCAATTTATTTTCGAGATAAGTGTTACGGAGATACCAGCAGTACCAGGGACCAGGCAGATTGGTCGCGTCACCGTTCCAATACAGGATATCGAATGCCGGCGGCGTTTTGCCCAGCAGATAATTATTCGTCACATAGGGCCAAATGAGGTCGTTCTCGCGCAAGGCGTAAAAGGTCGATGCCAAATCACGTCCGGAGCGAATACCGCCTTGCCCGATCGTGGTCTCGAAATGACGGACGAGATCTTCGTCGACGAAGTGGCCAAGCTCGCCGGTATCGGAGAAATCCAGCATGGTGGCGAGGAACGTCGCGGTTGCAGCGGGTGCGCGGCCTTGCTTCGCCAGCGTGGCGAGGGCCGCGGCGAGCATGGTTCCCCCCACGCAAAAACCCAAGGCGTTCACCTGATCGACTTTGCGTATCTTGCATGCGATGTCGAGGGCACGCATGACACCCTTGCCGATGTAGTCGTCCCAAGTCAGGTGTGCGGTCGCCGCGTCGATGTTGCGCCAGGAGACCAGAAAAACAGTGTTGCCCTGTTCCACCGCCCAACGCACGAACGAATTCTTGGGCGAAAGATCGAGGATGTAAAACTTATTGATGCAAGGCGGGATGATGATCAGCGGGCGTTGGTGAACCTGCTCCGTACTCGGCGCGTATTGGATAAGCTGCATGAGCTCGTTTTCATAGATCACCGAGCCTGGCGTGACCGCAAGGTTTCGTCCGACCGCGAAAGCGGTTTCGTCATTGGTGGAAATGCGTCCGCGCTGCACATCCTGCAGCAAATTGCTCATGCCCCGGGTGAGCGTTTCGCCGTTCGATTCAACCGCAGCCTTGATCGCAACCGGATTGGTCGCCAGAAAATTGGCCGGACTCAGTGCGTGCACAAATTGCCTTGCATGAAAGCGCATTTTCACGCGCTCGCGCTCTTCTACGGGGAGCGTCTCGACGCTCGCCATGACGAAGCGTTCGTAGAGTAGATAGTTCTGCTTGATGAAGTCGTAATACGGATCATCCCAAGCAGCCGCTGAGAAGCGGCGATCGTCGGCTTCCGGCGCCACCGCGGATTCAGGCTTTTCATCACGCTGCCCTGCCCAAGCCCCCAGCCACAGCTTCGTCACGTCACGCTGATACGTGAGTTGCAGTTCCATGAGGTTCTGCCATGGGTTGGATTGCGGCTGCGGCGGGGCAACCGGCTCCACTAGGCGACTCGAAGGTGTCGCGGGGACGGTTTTAAGCTTTGCTTTTCGGCGGGGAGGACGTGTCGAATCGGTCTTCAAAGATAATTCGCTTAGCGGTATGAGACCTATACTGCGCTGCAACATACGTGCGCGTCAAGCCAACCCCTCACGCCTTGTAAAAGCCTTTGTACCAACTCAGAAACCGGCGGACACCCTCTTCCACCGTCGTTTTCGGTTTGAAGCCAACCGCTTGATCAAGCAAGCGAATATCTGCCGCGGTTGCAACCACGTCCCCCGGCTGGAGGGGTAGAAATTCGAGCCGTGCTTTCAGGCCAAGGCACTGTTCGAACACTTCGATATAACGCATCAGCGCGACAGGCTCGTTATTACCGATATTGAAAATGCGCCATGGCGCGGAACTCTGGGCGGGGTCATGTGGTTGCCCGCCCCGCGCCGGCGGCGCATCTAAGCACCGCACTACGCCTTCGACGATATCGTCGATGTACGTAAAGTCGCGCTGCATGTCGCCGTGATTGAACACCTTGATCGGCTCGCCCGCGAGCATGGCTTTGGCAAAAAGGAAGGGCGACATATCCGGCCGGCCCCAAGGGCCATATACGGTAAAAAATCGCAGGCCTGTGCAAGGCAAGTCGAACAAATGCGCATAGGTATGCGCCATTAATTCGTTCGCCTTCTTCGTTGCCGCGTAAAGCGAAACAGGATGATCAACGTTATCGTGTTCCGAAAAAGGCATTTTTGCGTTCAGTCCGTACACCGAACTCGATGATGCATAGACGAGATGCTTCACGCCGCCTTGGCGGCATCCCTCCAGCACATTGCCGAAGCCGACAAGATTCGAATCGACGTATTTGTGCGGATGCGTGACTGAATAACGTACCCCGGCCTGTGCCGCTAAGTGCGCGACGCGTTCGAAGCGACCCTTTTGAAATAGCTGCTCCATCGCGGAGCGGTCGGCGATATCCAGACGCTCCATGCGAAACGCGGCATGCGATGTCAGTGTGGCCGCACGTGCTTCCTTGAGGGCGGGATCATAATAGTCGTTGAAATTATCGACGCCTACGACTTCGTCTCCACGGGCGAGAAGGCGTTGCGATAGTGCTGCACCGATAAAGCCGGCGGCCCCAGTAACCAAAATCCGCATTTCTTTTCCTATACGGCAAGGCGCGTTCTCGTAATATCAACGCTCCTCAGGTTGATGACTGATTAAAGTGTACATCGTCGCCATCGCGTGGCTGTATATCGCAACCCTTATGGCGCTCACGGCGCCCAGCATTGTCTCAGGCATCGCGACTTTTTTCTTTTACGGTCTGGCACCGCTCACGCTGTTCTGGTGGATCGTGGGCGGGCCGGCGCGAAAACGCCGCCGCTTAATGCGCATGCGAATGAGCGAGGTTGCCCACCAACCAGACGACGAAAATCCCGGCACCGATAAGTAGTACTTGCTGCAAGGTCGCGCTTAATTCCGGACGCTTATGCAAACCGGGAATTAAATCGGCGACAGCGACATAAATCATGCTCGCGGCAGCCAGCGCGAGCAACGTATCAACGGCGCCTTGCATCGCCTGTAAGCCGGCATAAGCAAGCAGTGCTCCGACAACCATTGCGAGGCTCGATAGCAAGTTCAATGCAAAGGCTTTCGCTTTGCTGTATCCGGAATGCAACAGAATGAGGAAGTCGCCGACCTCTTGCGGGATTTCGTGTGCGATCACTGCTGTCGCGGTGACGATACCGAGGGCGGGGCTTTCCATGAATGCAGCAGCGATGAGAACACCATCGACAAAATTGTGGAAACTATCGCCGATCAGGATCAACAAGCCACTTCGGCCGTGATCATGAAGCGGTGGATGCGGATGGGCATGTTGGTGTTCGTTCACGAGCGCCGGTGGATCATGCGCCTCGCATTCATCCAAGTGGCAATGGCGCCACAGGACCAGTTTTTCCAATATGAAAAAGAGCAAAATGCCGGCCAGTACCGTCCCCGTGACGCTATGAAAATCGCCCCCTTCCATCGCATGCGGCAGGACTTCAAGAAAGGCGGCTCCGAGCAAAGCGCCAATAGCGAGACTGATCAACGGGCTCACCCATTGAGGCTTGGCGGTAAAGGACATCAACGCCGCGAACGCGATAGATAAAAGTCCGCCGGCTATCGTCGCGATAAGTATGTAGGTGAGTGTGCTCATTTTCTTCTTATGTGCTTATGTGACGCCCGAAAACGCGTCAATCAAGACGCGTCAATCGATCCAGATCAGAGAGGCCATTCGACCGGTCGTTTTCTCACGGCGATAGGAATAAAAGCGATCGCTTTGCTCATAGGTACAAAAACTACCGCCGTGAATTTCCCTTAATCCCGCGCGCATCAAACGCCGTCGCGCGAGCGCATACAGATCCGCATGATACTTCCCTTCGCCTTTAGGTTCGAAGGCGACCCTCGATTCGGAATCCGTTTCGGCAAAAGCGGTTAAGACATCCGGCCCAACTTCGAAAGCAGCGGGACCAATGGCCGGGCCAAGATAGGCCAGCGTGTCTTCGGCCGCGATTTTCATCTGCGAGAGCGTTGCCTCGATAACCCCTGCCGCCATGCCACGCCACCCTGCATGGGCGACGGCAACAACGCTTCCATCGCGGGCGGCCAACAATACCGGCATGCAGTCGGCCGTAAGCACGCCGCATACAACATGGCGCACTCGGCAGTAGGCCGCATCGGCTGTGGGGATGCCCGATGCCGTGGCCGCGTCGATTACCTGAGTTCCGTGCACCTGGTGCAACCATACCGGGTCGCCAGGCAGCACCGCCCGGAGGCGCTCCCGATTATGTGAGACGGCGTCGGGGTCGTCGCCTACATGCGTGCCCAAGTTGAAAGAGGTATAGGGTCCATGGCTCAACCCGCCTGCGCGCGTGGTAATCAAGGCCTTGACGCGTGTCGCGACCGGCCAGTCCGGAATGATCCAATCCGCGTGAGGTTTCAATGCAGCGCCTCCAGCAAGCGTTGAAAGTCGGGCGGCAAGGGCGATTCCCACTGCATGGCTAATCCGGATGCGGGATGCACTAATCCGAGGCGGGCGGCATGCAACGCTTGGCGCGGAAGGCTCGTAAGTACGCCTGGCCGTATGCTCCGTTGGCCATAAACCGGATCGCCCAATAGCGGGTGCCCAATGGATTGCATGTGCACACGGATCTGATGCGTCCGGCCTGTTTCCAATCTGCATTCAATGAGGCTGGCGTCCTCGAACTTATTCAGCACACGGTAATGTGTACGCGCCGGCTTACCCTGGGTGTTGATTGCCATACGCGTGCGATCGACCGGGTGTCGGCCTATTGCGGCATCCACGCTCCCCTCCTCGGGGCGGGGCCTGCCGTGTACCAGAGCAAGGTATTCGCGCTTGACGCGGCGGTCCTGGAGCTGGCGGACTAAATTGGTTTGCGCCTCGATCGTCTTGGCGACAACCAGCAAACCGGTCGTCTCTTTATCGAGGCGATGGACGATGCCGGCGCGAGGCACATCGCGCGTCTGCGGCGCGTGATAAAGCAATGCGTTCAGTAACGTGCCTTCCCAATTACCGCTGCCGGGGTGAACGACCAGGCCGGCAGGCTTGTCGACGACAATAATGGTGTCATCTTCGTGGACGATTTTTAGCGGAATGTCCTCGGCTTTGAAGGCGGTCTGCGCAGGGTCGGCTGCCGGATGAACCTCAACCCGCTCGCCGCCCCAGACTTTCCGCTTGGCATCGCCGGCGGACACGCCGTCAATCAGAACGCGCGTCTCCCGCATCCAGTTCTGCATACGACTGCGCGAATGTTGAGGAAAAATTCGCGCGAGCGCTTGATCGAGCCGTAGCCCGGCGAGGTCGGGGGGTATTTCCGCTGTTAAGGAAGCGGCGGCCGGCGCGCTATAATCCTCGTCCTCGGGCGGTTCCTCGCCGCCCTCCTGTTCAGCTATGGGAATCAATTGCATGAAGCGTAGTTTAGCCTTATTGCTCGTTACTCTGACCCTTGCCGGTTGCGCTTTTTTCAGCGATCGCAGCGTTCCTGATGAAACGGTCGGCTGGTCTGCACAACGGCTTTATTCGGAAGCGAAAACCGCTCTGGATGGCGGCAACTACGATACGGCGATCAAGCACTTCGAAAGACTCGAAGCTCGTTATCCGTTCGGGCGCTATGCTCAGCAAGCGCAACTCGAAGTTGCTTACGCCTATTTCAAAGACGGCGAGGCCGAGCAAGCAATTGCAGCATGTGACCGTTTCATTAAATTGCACCCCAACCATCCGAACATCGACTACGCCTATTATCTAAAGGGCATTGTCAACTTCAACGAGGATCAAGGCCTATTGGGCAGCCTCGCCGATCAGGATCCGTCGGAGCGAGACCCGCAGGCAGCCCGCGATTCGTTCGGCGCGTTCAAGGAACTGGTTAAACGTTATCCGGACAGTAAGTACGCACCGGACGCGATAGCGCGGATGAAGTGGCTGATCAATGCGCTCGCTTCGCATGAGGTTCATGTAGCGCGCTACTACATCAAGCGCGGCGCGTTTCTCGCTGCTGCAAACCGTGCGCAATATGCGGTGAAGACCTATCCGGAGGCACCCGCCACGGAAGAAGCGTTGTTCATCATGGCAGTTGCATACGACCGCATGGAAATGGCTTCGCTGCGTGACGACGCGCAGCGGGTTCTTCAAACGAATTTCCCAGCTAGCCCCTATCTAAAAGGGGATGTGGTCAAGAAAGACCCTTGGTGGAAGCTATGGGGCACTAAGGGCTAAACCACTGCTTCTTGCGCGAAGAAAGCTTCAACCGCGCTCAGGTCGCGCGTTCTTCGCATCGGCGGCAGACTGGCGACCAAAGACTTGCCGTAACCCTTGGTGACCAGGCGCGGGTCGCAAATCATCAGCACGCCGCGATCCCGTTCATCCCGGATCAAGCGCCCGGCACCCTGCTTTAAAGCAATGGCGGCTTGTGGAAGCTGATATTCCATGAACGGATTACCGCCTTGTTTGCGCAGGCTATCGAGCCGTGCTTGCATGACGGGATCATCCGGAGGCGCAAACGGTAATTTATCGATTACGACCAGCGAAAGCGCTTCGCCGCGTACATCAACGCCCTCCCAAAAACTGGCACTCGCAAGCAGTACGGCGTTCCCTAATGCGCGAAAACGTTCGAGCAATTCGCTACGAGTGCCTTCGCCTTGCATCAGCAAAGGAAAATCGAATCCTTGCGATTTGAAACTCTCGCTGAGCAGTGCTTGTGCCTGCCGCATGGCGCGTAGAGTTGTGAAAAGAAGGAATGCACGACCGCCGCTCGCGCGTAATACAGGCAACGCTTGTTCAATGACAGCACGGGTATGCTCCGGGCTATTCGGCTCCGGCAGAACACGGGGCAAGTAGAACAACCCGTTGCTCGCGTAGTCGAAGGGGCTGTCCCACGCCACACATTGCGATTCTTCCAGCCCCATTTGTCCTTGGTAATGCGCGAAATCTTTATTCACTGCAAGCGTAGCGGACGTGAATATCCATGCGCGCGGTCTGCCCTCCAACTCGCGTCGAAACGGGTCAGCAACGGATAGCGGCGTTGCGTGTAAGGCCAGGGCATGCGTAAAGGTTTCGACCCACCGGACTTGATCTTCATAGTCGTCATCGACCCAGCGCGCAAGGCGGTCTTGCAATGCTTCGGCACGTTCCGCAGCTTTGGCGAGTCCTTCGCTGCGTCCTTCAGCCAGCTTAAGAATATTCAGGGCAGCAAGCAGCGCCTTATGCATGCCGGCCAGCGCCTCCGAAAACTTGTCGTCCCGTTGCAATGCTTGCGCGGGCACCCGCGCTTCTTTCCCCGGCACACTAAGACGCAAATCGCGGGCGGCGCGGTCGAGCTTCCTCGCGGCGTCCGGTAATTCACGCATATCGGGTGCGGCTGCAACGCCTTCGGTGAGCATATCCCGTGTCAAATCGAGGACCTGCCCCGTCGAAAAACTTTGGCCGAAAAATAGCGTTGCGGTTTCCGGGAGCTGATGCGCTTCATCAAGGATCACCGTGTTGCAGGCCGGTAATAGTTCGGCCATGCCTTCATCCTT
>DATEOW010000211.1:0-3684 GCA_035273665.1 Burkholderiales bacterium
ACTTCGCCGCGCTGTGGACACCGCTTATCGCCGCCGCGCTGATGAAAATCAGCTACGACATGATGCTCTTCGCGGCCTTCCGCAAGATCAAACCCCCCGAAGAACATTAAGCGCCTTCGTTGCGCCTTCAAGCGGGAAGTAATACATTGCCGCGATGCAGACTGCGGGACGTACCTTGTTGTCCGCTAAGACGTGTTTGTCACCATATTTAGGATGTACTAAATGAGGCACTCGCTTTGAAAGCGTTATGTATTTTCTAATTCCAAAGCCTTGTTACATGCACCAGACGCTTTTAAAAGCGTCTTTTAGGATGTCTACTTTTAGTTAGCCCATCATGATCGAGGTTATTGGAATAGATCATATTTACATGACGGTGACTGAATTGAGGCGTTCAGAGTGTTTTTACGATCAAGTCTTAGTTGAAACACTACAGTTTCAAAAAAACACCTTTCATTTAGCCAACGAATCACACATCCAATATTTCAATCGCCACTTTGGCTTTGTTATTCGTGCTTCGCGAAGAAATACCACTCATGATGCTTATGCTCCTGGACTTCATCATTTTTGCCTACGCGTCGAAACCGTTGCAGATGTCGTCGCTGTTGCAACGCAGCTTCGTGCGGGCGGCATCGAGGCGACCGAGGCGCAGCTTTATCCGGAATACGCTCCCGATTATTGGGCCACCTTTTTCCAAGACCCAGACGGTATCCGTCTGGAAGTCACCAACTATCGTCAGGAGCGCCGAGACCGTTATGACCATGCGCCTACACCGGGCTAACATCTCAGTCAACACGGGCCGTTGCAAGCGTCGCTTCGCGCCGCATGCCCCGGCCGGCTACTTCAACCGTTAGGTTTCATGATGAGAATATTGCGCGTCATTCCAGCCCTTTTGTTACTCCCCACCTTGGCGATTGCTGGCTGGATTAACAAGCAGGGCGAAATCTTGCCAGACTCCGAAAGCAGAAAGGCGAGCGGTAACTTCGGAGCCCAGCTCATCCTGGTCGACGACGAAAGCCAATTATTCAAAGTCTGGGCAACACCTTCAGAGACAGTCGATCTAAAGACGATAGATTCCGTCAAAATAAACGGTTTCATCAACGCATTTGTGGTCTTTAGCGGCTGCAAGCCGGATAGCAAAGGCAACTGCAGTGTTGCTATGCGATTTCGCGTCATTCAGCCGGACGGCAAGGTCTACGCCAACACGCCGCCTATGGAAGTTTGGATCAATAAACCCGCACCACCGGGAAAATCGTTGGAACTAAGCGTTGACTATCTCAAGATTCAAATTGAGCCCGGAGAACAACTGGGCCAATACGTTATCTACGCGCAGGTTCGAGATAACAATACCGGAACTGTCCTCGATTTACAGTCACCGTTTACCGCGTCAAAGTAGCGCCGATGAAACCTAACCTTTCAGTCAACTGGACCGCCTGCAAGCGTTGCTTGCAGGTACTCTCCGTGCTATGTGCGTCGGCGGCCAGTTACCTCAACCGTGAGGTTTTACGAGGAATGCTAATGCGAAATCGCTTATGCGCCATGGTAGTGATTTTTTCCATGTTATTGGCCGCGAAGCCTGCGAGTGCTTGCATGATGATGGCTGAACTTAGGCTTGAAGATATCAAGTTTGCGAGTGTGGTCGTCGTCGGCAGGATCACGAATTACGAAATTGTGCGCGATATGGAGTTCAGGAAACGTTATAAGGAAGGGCTCGAACGCTCAAAGGACAAAACATCGGAGCACTGGAAAACGGAATACGCAAGGGCAACTTCTGAAACAGAACGCTTCTTGAGCGACTACGCTCGCTTCAACGTTTTGGTTGATGAGGTTCTCGCCGGACAGCCGCCAAAGGTTATTACTGTGACCTGGAACAACTCGACATTCGGCGAGCCGCAGCAAATGGCGGAAGGTCCGTTCTTGATCGCATTACGTGATCCTCGTTCCGAAAGCCCACCGCTTCGCGGTCCAAGCGCGACAATCGTGCAACCTCAAGAGCGAGCACTGACCGTGTTGCAGGCCCCTTGTGCAGGAGCCTTTATATTTCATGCCCACAGTGCTGATGCGCGGAAAGCGCGAGAAATCCTCTCCGCCGCTGTTAAGTGATGTACGTACAACTAGCAGTTTTCGTGTACCGCAGAACTGAGGTAGGCCAGTCATCCGTGGGTTCTTATCGGCTTAACACTTCCGTCAACTCGGACCTGTGCAAGCGTGCTCGGCCTCTTGCGCGGGCCGGTTACGTCAACCGTTGGGCACCGTGAGCCAGAAGCATGATTAGAAACCTGCCCATTGCGCTCTTGTTAGTACTTTTTTCTCTCATCTGCCACGCCGCGGACAACGCATCCGCGTGCGTTTCCAAAGAGGCAACCCTGCGAGAGATGATTCGCGATGCTAACTATTGCGATACGGCGACAGACTGCTTAGTTGCACGTGTTGGTTGCCCTTTTGGCTGCGCACCGCTAATCAATAGCAAGGAAGCATCGAAAATATCGGCGCTAGCGCAGGAGTTTGATCGAGAATGTGCTGGCTGCGACTACCGATGCCGATCGATAAAAGCTGGATCCTCAATCGCCTGTCAGAACAACCGTTGTATTCGAATCAATGATTGGTAGAGAAACTTGGCGCCCAACATCTCAGTCAAGACGGATCGTTGCAAGCGTCGCTTCGCGCCGCGTGCCCCGGCCGGTTACTTCAACCGTTGGGTCCCATTAACCACCGCATATCAATGAACGCTTTGAGATACCTGGTTTCGGCTCTTCTTGTGGCCCGGCGTGCCGTGCAGAAGTACGGGCCTCCCGTGGCGCAGGCGAGCGGCGTTTCGATGCATCGCCAGTTGACCCAACTCGCGCTGTTGGGTGTGCGCTATGGGATTTCTCCAGAGGACTACTACCGCTATCGGATGTACGGCAAGCGCTTCGCTGAAGCGGCGCAGTTCGTGCCGCTGGATACGAACATCACGCGTCGGGGCTGGGTTTATCGGCAGTTGTCGATCAAGAAGGAATCGCTGAGCGATAAGCGGCTGTTCTATCGCCGTTGCAGCATGGCTGCGTTGCCGGTTGCCGAAACGGTCGCTGAGTTTGAAAACGGCGCGGTTCGATGGTGGTCGGAGGGCGGGCTACCCGAGTGCGATCTGTTCGCAAAGGAGGGCGCCGCGCTTTGCGGTGCGGGGGCAGTGCGGTGGGACCTCAAGGCGAAAGGGCAGTGGAGCGGCGATAAGGAACAGGGGGTGGACGGAGCGGCGCTCATCGACGAACTTTGCGAGCAATCGCGCTCGGCCATGATGATTTTGCAACGCCGGCTGGAGAATCACCCTGATCTGATTCCGTTCGGCCCGAACGGCTTGTGCACCGTTCGCGTCGTCACAATCCGCGACGCGGAGGACCCGACACCTGAACTGCTGCTTGCCGTATTTCGCATGCCGACGGGCGGCAACGTCGCGGACAACTTCGCGCGAGGCGGTTTGGCCTGCCCGATTGATTTGAGGACGGGCGCGCTCGGTCTGGCTGTCTACAAGGATCTGTCGCTCGCTCACATTGATGTCTCGCATCACCCGGACAGCGGCGCGATGATCTCCGGTGCTCACCTGCCTTACTGGAATGAAGTGGTCGATCTGGCTTTGCGCGCACATCGAAGCTTCAGCGAATTTCCTTCGGTGGGTTGGGACATCGCGATCACACCCCAGGGCCCGGT
>DATEOW010000212.1:0-3718 GCA_035273665.1 Burkholderiales bacterium
GCCACCGGGTCCGGCGCGATCGGTGAGTCGGCGCGCCGGGGTCGTGGCCTGCCCGCGCATATCATTCCCATGGAACGTTTCCATGTCGCGGCGATCGGGCTCGATACGCTGCTCGGTGCCGTTGCCTATGGCGCGCACCAAGTTTTTATCCTGGCGTCGCTCGAAGAGCGCAGCGAATACGCCGATTCGATTAACGCCACGATGCAGTTGGGTGAAACCATCTTGCATGCGCTCGGTTACGCAGGGCGGCATTTTGCGCTACTGCCTGCGGAAGATGGTGCAGCGATGGAAGCGGCGGTATGGCAGTCGCCGGTCGCGGGAGGCTTGGCGGAAGCTGCACCCTTCAATCTGAGCGACGATAAGCGCGGCAACCTGCAATTCATATTCGATCACTTGTCCCGCCATGCCCCACAGCCGCAGCAAGAAATTGCACTCGCCCCGGGCGCGCCCTATGGCGCCGTACGCGTGGACAAAGAAAAGTGCACGCTTTGCATGGCCTGTGTCAGCGCCTGTCCCAGCGCCGCGCTGCTGGACGGCCGCGATGCGCCGGCGCTGAAATTCATCGAGCGCAATTGTCTGCAGTGCAATCTCTGTGTGCAGACCTGTCCCGAAGAGGCGTTGAGTTTGTTGCCGCGTCTGTCGCTGGCCGCCGAGGCGCGTAAGGAAGTGCAGTTGCACGCCGCCGAACCTTGCCATTGCCTGCGTTGCGCAAAAGCTTTCGGTACACAACAGATGGTTGACGCGATGCTGAAGCGTTTGGCCTCCCATTCGATGTTCTCCGGCGAAGCGGCGTTGCGCCGCCTACAGATGTGCCCGGATTGCCGTGTCATGGACATGATGGAAAAAGATCCCGCCATGCTGGTGCCGCGATGAATCAGCTCGTCGACAACCCGCCGGTGATCGAAGAAGACCAGGCGCGCGCAGATTGGTATGCGCTGCTCGCGCGGCTTTGGTACGCGGCGCCCGATGCGCAATTGCTGCAACAACTCGCAAATGCCGATGAGGCATGGAGCGACGGTGCCGGAACACCGCTGGCAGAAGCGTGGGCGCAACTGCGAAAAGCGGCCGCGGTGATGGAACCGCTCGCCGTGCGCTTGGAATACGACAGCGTTTTCGTCGGTACCGGCAAGGCGGAAGTGACGCCATACATGGCGCACTATTTTCCCGGTACGACAGGCAAGGAAAAGATACTGCTGCGCGTGCGCGATCAACTCGACGAACTCGGTCTTGCGCGTACGGCGGACAAGCATGAGCCGGAAGATCATCTGGCTGCCTTGTGCGATGTCATGCGGCATCTCATCCAGCGGGAGCCGGTGACGCGGCAGGAAGCTTTTTTCCGCGCTTTTCTCCGCCCGTGCTGGCGCAAATTTCTCGAGCGCGCGGAAGCGTCGGCTCAAACTCATTTTTATAAGCGGGTCGCGCGTTTCAACGCGGCTTTCTTTGCCATAGAAGAGCAGGCATTCGACATGATGTAAGGAGATGAGCATGGCCAAGACAAAACTCAGCCGAAGAAAATTCATGTTGGCCGTGGGCGCCGGTGGTGCCGCGGGCGTGGCCGCTGTGGCCGCGAAAACCTTGCCGCGAGAGGTCGAGGCGCCGCAGCCCGAAAAGGCAGAGCGCAAAGGCTATGAGTTGAGCGAACACGTGCGCAAGTACTACCGCACCACGCTCGTCTGAGGAGACAGCCATGCTATTGACGAAAAAATCTTCCGCCCGCGACGCTGGCGGCGCACGCTTCTCTCAAAGTCGGGGCGACTATGCTTCCGCCTCGAACACCATCGATCGGCGGAGTTTCCTCAAGCGATCCGGCGTCGCGCTTGGCGCGGGCGGTTTCGCGAGCCAACTGCCCTTCAGCATGATCGCAGAGGCGCAAACCCCGGCGGCAAACACAGCCCAGCCGAAAGCCGAAGTTCGGCGGACGGTGTGCACCCATTGTTCGGTGGGCTGCTCCATCGACGCAGTCGTGCAAAACGGCGTGTGGTTGAAGCAGGAGCCCGTTTTCGATTCGCCGCTGAATCTGGGGGCGCATTGTGCCAAGGGCGCATCGGTGCGCGAACATGGCATGACCGATCATTCGCATCGGCTCAAATATCCGATGAAGCTGGTCAACGGCAAATATCAGCGCATCAGCTGGGACGAGGCGCTCACCGCCATCAGCGCGCGCATGATGAAAATACGGAGCGAATCGGGGCCGGATGCGCTGTACTACATCGGCTCGTCCAAGCACTCCAACGAGCAAGCCTATCTCATGTGCAAATGGGTGCGGTTATGGGGGACCAACAACACCGATCACCAGGCGCGCATCTGTCACTCCACGACCGTTGCGGGTGTCGCGAACACCTGGGGTTACGGTGCGATGACGAATTCGTATAACGATATGCACAATTCCAAAGCGATGTTGTATATCGGCTCGAACGCTGCCGAGGCACATCCGGTGTCGATGCTGCACTCGCTGCACGCGAAGGAGCGGGGCGCGAAAATGATCGTCGTCGACCCTCGTTTTACGCGTACGGCCGCGAAGGCCGATCACTATATCCGCATGCGCTCTGGGACCGACGTCGCGTTTCTGTTCGGCATGCTGTATCACGTCTTTAAGAATGGTTGGGAAGACAAGGACTACATCGAAGACCGTGTCTACGGGATGGACAAGGTGCGCGAAGAAGTGCTGGCGAAATGGACGCCCGACGAGGTCGAGCGCGTCACCGGTGTGCCCGAGGCACAGGTGTATCTCGCCGCGGAAACGATGGCGAAGAACAAACCCTCGACCATCGTGTGGTGCATGGGGCAGACGCAGCACTCCATCGGCAATGCCATGGTGCGCGCTTCCTGCATCGTGCAACTTGCACTGGGCAACGTTGGCGTATCCGGTGGCGGTACGAATATTTTCCGCGGACACGACAATGTGCAGGGCGCTACGGACGTCGGACCCAATCCCGATTCGTTACCTGGTTACTACGGCGTCGCGGAAGGCTCATACAAGCACTGGGCACGCGTTTGGAACATCGATTATGACTGGCTTGTCAGCCGTTTCGAGTCCAAAGACTTGATGACCAAATCCGGCATGACGGTGTCGCGCTGGATCGACGGCGTGCTGGAAAAAAATGAAATGATCGACCAGGGGCCCAATATCCGTGGCGTGTTTTATTGGGGCCACGCGCCCAATTCGCAGTCGCGCGGGCTCGAAATGAAAAAGGCGATGGACAAGCTCGATCTGCTGGTCGTCGTCGATCCCTATCCTTCCGCGACCGCGGCGATGGCGGCCATGCCCGGCGATCCTGCCGATCAGAATCCGAATCGGGAAGTCTATTTACTGCCTGCGGCGACCCAGTATGAAACCTCGGGGTCGGTGACCGCTTCGAATCGCTCCTTGCAATGGCGCGAAAAAGTGATCGAGCCTTTATTCGAATCGAAACCCGATCAGACCATCATGTACTTGTTCGCGCAAAAGCTGGGCTTCGCCGATCAACTAGTGGGCAAACGCGACGGCAAGCAGAACATTGCGGTCATGAACAATGAGCCGGTAGTGGAAGATATTCTGCGCGAACTTAATCGCGGTTGTTGGACGATCGGTTACACAGGTCAATCGCCCGAGCGCCTCAAGGCGCACATGCGCAACATGCATGTCTTCGATCCCACAACGCTGCGGGCGAAAGGCGGCAAGGATGCGCAGACCGGCTATTCGCTGGACGGCGATTATTTCGGCTTGCCCTGGCCTTGT
>DATEOW010000213.1:0-2251 GCA_035273665.1 Burkholderiales bacterium
CGGCGGGTGCCGCTTGCATTAAAGATCGCGCCCGATCTTGATGACGAAGGCATCGACGCCATTTGCGCGGCATTGCTGCGCTTCGGCATCGATGCCGTGATCGCCACGAACACCACGCTGTCGCGCGACGCAGTAAAAGGCCTGGCGAATGCCGAAGAAACCGGCGGCCTGTCCGGCGCACCGGTACGAGAAGCGTCCACGCGAGTGGTGCGCGCATTGGCTGCCCGGCTGAAGGGGCAAATCCCCATCATCGGCGTCGGCGGCATTAGCAGCGCAGCCGACGCACAAGAAAAAATGGATAGCGGCGCAAGTCTCGTACAGATTTATTCCGGCCTGATCTATCAAGGCCCCGCACTGATCCCCGAAGTGCTCCGCGACCTACGGTGAATACGCAACAACTCGCCGCGCAGATCGACGCGCTGCTGCCCCAGACACAATGCACCAAGTGCGGCTACGAAGGTTGCCGCCCTTACGCACAAGCGATCGCTGCCGGTGCGGCGGACTTCAATCAATGTCCACCGGGCGGCGAAGTCGGCATCGTCAAACTCGCCACGCTTCTCGGGCGTGCGCCTAAACCGCTGAATCCTGATAACGGCATCGAACAACCGCGTCACATCGCTTTCATCGACGAGGCGCGCTGCATCGGTTGCACCTTGTGCATTCAAGCCTGCCCTGTCGACGCGATCGTCGGCGCTGCGAAACTGATGCACACCGTCGTACGTAGTCTTTGCACCGGCTGTGATCTATGTGTAGCGCCCTGCCCGGTCGATTGCATCATCATGCAACCTGCCTTCGGCGACGATGCCATCTGGGACCAACCCCAAGCCGATGCCGCACGCGAACGGCATTTCAATCGCAAAGAACGTCTGGAGCGACTTGAACGCGAACGGGTGGAACGCCTGGCACGCAATGCGGCGACGCGACGAAATGCACCAGACGCCGACGCCAAACGCGCGTTGATCGAGGCGGCGGTTGAAAGAGCGCGAGCACGGCGCGCGGCGCAATGAATCCGGCCAAACGCGCCGAAATCTTTGCGCGCTTTCAGAAACAGAATCCCGCACCGACCACCGAACTCGAATACACCACGCCCTTTGAACTACTCGTCGCGGTGATCCTCTCTGCGCAGGCGACAGACAAAGGCGTCAACCTCGCCACGCGAAAGCTCTTCCCTATCGCCAACACACCGGAAGCGATTTACCAACTGGGCTATGAAGGCTTGGCATCGTATATCCAAACCATTGGCCTCTATCGCGGCAAAGGCAAGAACATCATCGAGACGGCACGCTTGCTCCTTGAACATCATGGCGGCCAGGTGCCGAACGACCGTGCGGCGCTCGAATCTTTACCGGGCGTCGGCCGCAAGACCGCGAACGTCATCCTCAACACCATTTTCGGTCACCCCACCATTGCCGTGGATACGCATATTTTCCGCGTCGCCAACCGTACCGGCATCGCGCCAGGGAAGGATGTCGTAGAAGTCGAAACCAAATTGATGAAATTTGTGCCGAAGGAATATCAGTTGCACGCGCATCACTGGCTGATCTTGCATGGCCGCTATGTGTGCATCGCACGGCGGCCAGAATGCTGGCGTTGCATCATCAATGATTTGTGCGAATATAAAGCCAAGACACCGGCGTCCCTGACTGAATAATTATGTTTCGCAAAACCAAACTGCTCTCCGACGAAGGCTTTTCGATGAACGCCAACTCCACTCTCAAGCTGCATCGACTTTGCATAACCCCATCAAGCTCGCACAGCTTCGCTTGCTAGCGACCTTACCCGACACTTACTGAGGCGAGAGATGTTCAACCCAAGCCGCGATCAAGTCCGTCAGTTCTTTTTCGATACCTGGAAGAAGTATCGCAGCGGCGCACCGCTTGAAGGATTGGAGAGCGTCGCCATTGAAGTGCTGCTTGCGCATTCGGAGTATCACCATGTACTCGACGATCCAGGCCGTTTTCTGGATCGCGACTACACACCCGATCAAGGCGAAGCGAACCCGTTTCTACACATGAGCATGCATGTGGCGATCGAGGAACAACTGGCTATCGATCAGCCGCCCGGCATCAAAGCCGAATTCGAGCGATTGCTGAAGAAAAAAGGCGACCGTCACGATGTCATGCACGCCCTACTCGATTGTCTGGGTGAGGTCATTTGGCAGGCGCAGCGCAATCGCACCGCGCCGGATGGGGATAAATATTTGGAGTGCTTAAGGCGCTATTGAATAGCGAAAATGCAGCCATCGCAAAGT
>DATEOW010000214.1:0-15883 GCA_035273665.1 Burkholderiales bacterium
AACTTGCACGCCTCCCGCGTTGGTCGAAAGATTGCCGCCGATTTCGCAGCTGCCTTCCGACGCGAGACTCAGCGGAAACAAACGCCCCACGTCATCAGCCGCCTGTTGCACTTCGGCGAGCGTGCAACCGGCCTCGACAGTAACCGTATTGGAAACCGCATCGATGTCGAGCACGCGCCGCATGCGCGAGAGATTCAGGATGATTTGTTTGCCGCTCGCATCCGGCGTGGCGGCGCCGCATAAACCAGTGTTACCGCCTTGAGGGACGATGCTGGTGCGCGTCGCAATGGCAAGCTGCACGATGGCGGAAACTTCCTCGGCCGTCGCCGGCTTGAGCACCGCAAGCGGCAAACCTTCATAACGCTTGCGCCAATCGGTCGCATGCACGGCGATCGCAGCGGGATCGCTGACCAGTCCCTCGGGACCGACGATAAAGGCGAAACGGTGGACGAGGTTGGCGGCCATGAACGATTCTAGTCGTTCCTCAGATCGCCTGTTTCAATTGCTCCAGAATCGCCGGATTCTCGAGGGTCGAAACGTCCTGTGTAATCGCTTCACCCTTCGCCAGCGAGCGCAATAAGCGGCGCATGATTTTGCCGGAGCGCGTTTTGGGCAGATTGTCACCAAAGCGAATTTCGCGAGGCTTCGCAATGGAGCCGATTTCTTTCGCGACCCATTCACGGAGTTCCTGCGCCAGCTTGTGCGCTTCATCTCCGGTCGGCCGCGCTCCTTTAGGAACCACGAATGCAACGATCGCCTCACCCGTCAAATCGTCGGGACGCCCCACGACCGCGGCTTCCGCAACGAGCTTGGTATTGGCGACCAATGCCGATTCGATTTCCATCGTTCCTAAGCGATGGCCGGAGACGTTCAACACATCGTCGATACGACCCATGATGGTGAAGTACCCCTTCATGTCCCGGCTCGCGCCGTCGCCCGCGAGGTAATAGCGGCCTTGAAATTCGTCGGGAAAATAAGTCTTCTTGAAGCGTTCTGGGTCGCCCCAGATGGTGCGTAACAACGAAGGAAAGGGGCGCTTAATGACCAGAATCCCGCCCTTGCCTTGGGGGACCGATTGGCCGACTTCATCGACAACATCGGCAACGATGCCGGGCAGCGGTAAGGTGCAGGAGCCCGGCTTGAGCGGCGTCGCGCCAGGAAGCGGCGAGATCAAGTGACCGCCCGTTTCCGTTTGCCACCAAGTATCGACGACCGGGCATCGCCCATTCCCCACCGTGTTGTAGTACCACATCCATGCTTCTGGGTTGATCGGCTCCCCGACCGAGCCGAGAATACGCAAACTCGATAGGTCGTGCTGCTTCGGCAAATCCGCGCCCGCTTTGATCAATGAACGAATCGCGGTGGGTGCGGTATAGAACACGGTGACTTTGTGATCCTGAATCAGCTTCCAGAAGCGCCCCGCATTCGGATAAGTCGGCACACCTTCGAACATGACCTGTGTGGCGCCGACCGCGAGCGGTCCGTACGCGACATAGGTATGACCTGTGACCCAACCGACGTCCGCCGTGCACCAGAAAACATCCTCTTCTTTTTGATCGAACACCCATTTCATCGTCAATGCGGCTTGCAAGAGGTAGCCGCCGGTTGAATGCTGGACGCCCTTCGGTTTGCCGGTCGAACCCGAGGTGTAGAGAATAAAGAGCGGATGCTCTGCGCCAACCCACACCGGATCGCAGCTATCCGACTGGCCTTCGACCAACTCATGCCACCATTTGTCGCGGCCTTGGTTCATGGTGACTGCGGAGCCGGTACGCCGATAGACGATGACGTTCTTAACCGCTTCGGACTTGCCCATCGCGAGCGCCTCATCGACCGCAGGCTTCAAAGCGATCTCTTTTCCGCCGCGCATCTGACCGTCGGCGGTAATCACTGCCACTGCCCCGGCATCGACAATGCGCTCGTGCACGCTCTTGGCGGAAAAGCCACCGAACACCACTGAGTGCGTCGCGGCGATGCGTGCGCAAGCTTGCATTGCGACGACGGCTTCAATCGACATCGGCATGTAGATCAATACGCGGTCGCCGGGCTGGATGCCGGCTGCTTTGAGAGCATTCGCAAAGCGACATACGCGCTGATGCAGTTCTTTATAACTGACGCGGCTGACTTGTCCGTCGTCCGTTTCGAAAATGATGGCGGTCTTGCCGCCGCGCTTTTCCAAATGCCGATCGAGGCAGTTGTACGACGCGTTGAGTTCGCCATCCTCGAACCATTTGTAGAACGGGGCATTCGATTCGTCGAGGGTTTTGCTAAAAGCTTTCTGCCATGTCAGTTGTTCACGTGCCATGCGGGCCCAGAACCCCTCATAATCCCGCTCGGCTTCGGCGCATAGGGCGCGATACGCATCCATACCGGATACGTTGGCCCCCGCAACAATATTGGCGGCCGGTTGAAACAAACGTTCTTCCTGCAATACCGATTCGATGGTGGCGCTCATGAAGCGACCTCCTTAAGATTTGACGACGTTCTGGATGTAATGGAAGCACCAATCGCCGCGACTGTAAACGATTCGCCGTCGTACCGCATATCGCGGCACATCGGCGCGGCGCTGGCGGCGCTTCTCCTTTGGGCGGGGCTATGCGGCAGCGCGCAGGCGGAATGGCAGGTGATCTATGCCCAGCCCGAGGAATTTGTGGAGCTGGACTTGGAATCGCGGCGCCCGATGCCGCCGCTCGTCACGATATGGACACGAATCACCTATACCAAGGCCCTAGGCGACGCAGCCGAAACCTATCAGTCTCAAGGCCAATTACACGCGATCGATTGCGCCATGCGCGCTTCGACCGTAATCGGAATCGTGAATTACAGCGGTGCGATGGGTCAAGGAGTCGCCGGAGAGCGCCGGCCTCGGCCCCGCGCGGAATGGAAACCTAAACCGGTTCCGCCCGGCTCATTGGCCGCGATGATCGTCGATCAGGCCTGCCGCGGGGAACGCTAGCGTTTTTTCGCCAGCAGCGTGCCCCGACATTTCTTAGTCCCGCAATAACACGGCCAGCGCTTCTTTTCCTTGGGCGTATGACGTTCTTCCAAGGTAATGCCGTAATCGTAGCCGAGCTCTTCGCCCTTTTTTATTTTTCGGATTGAGCAAATAAAGATCCGCCGATCTTCCTCTTCCGCCTCGCAGTTCGGATCGCAAGAGTGATTGATCCAGCGAGCTGCGCTGCCTTCCTGCCCACCATCGATGACGATTTCATCGTCAAGTTCAAATAGGAAAGTATGCGTGGGCTTGCCATCCACATCCGGGTAGAGCTTGCAGGCTTCCTTGTAGGTGATGCGCTTGCCTTTGTATTCGACAATGCGCGTGCCTTTGGGGATATCGGTCGCTGCGAAGACGCCGCGGCCATGCACTGCGGAACCGCGCACTTCATACAGCTTTTGTTTTTTCTTTGTGCTTGTCAAAACGCTATCTTCACTTGCTGCGTCGAGAGACGCCTCGGACTTCTTATCGCCTGCGCTGGACATGAAACACTTCGAATCGAGAGTTGAGGAACGCTGCGATTCTACCGTCGGCAGGCGCGCAGATGGCACCTGCATCCGACTATTTTTTATTGCCCGTCATGTCTTCTGCGACCACCCAACGATCGAAATCCTCGGCGCTGACATACCCCAACGCAACGGCCGCTTCCTTCAATGTGCTGCCGTCTTTATGCGCTTTCTTGGCGATTTGCGCGGCCTTGTCGTAGCCGATATGTTTGTTCAGAGCGGTCACCAGCATGAGCGAGCGGCGCAGCAGCTCATCGATCCGTTCGCGGTTCGCCTCAATGCCGCGCACGCAATGCGCATCGAAACTGGCAGAGGCATCGGCCAATAAGCGAACGCTCTGCAAAAAGGCGTTGATGATGAGGGGCTTGTAAACGTTCAACTCAAAGTTGCCTTGCGAACCGCCAATGTTGATTGCCGTATCGTTGCCGAAAACCTGGCAGCACGCCATCGTCAGGGCTTCCGATTGCGTCGGATTGACCTTACCCGGCATGATCGAACTGCCCGGCTCGTTTTCGGGGATGCTGATCTCGCCCAAACCGGATCGCGGGCCGGAAGCCAGCCAGCGCACGTCATTGGCGATTTTCATCAAGCTGGCCGCGAGCGTCTTCAAGGCGCCATGGGCATGCACCAATGCGTCGTGCGCCGCGAGTGCCTCGAACTTGTTGGGGGCGGTGACAAAGGGCAAACCGCTCAGTTGCTGGAGTTCGGCAGCCACGCGCGCGCCAAACTCGGGATGCGCGTTGAGGCCCGTACCGACTGCCGTACCTCCGAGCGCCAACTCACACACATGCCCCAGTGATGCGTGGACATGGGAGAGTCCGTGATCGAGTTGGGCCACGTAGCCGGAGAATTCCTGACCCAATGTCATTGGCGTCGCATCCTGCAAATGGGTGCGGCCTATCTTGACGATGCTCGCGAATGCCGTCGATTTCGCATGCAACCCGTCCCGCAGCGTTTGAACTGCGGGAACAAGCTGCCGATGCAGTTGCTCCACCGCCGCAACATGCATCGCGGTCGGAAAGACATCGTTGGACGACTGGCCGCGGTTCACATCATCGTTCGGATGAACCAGACGCGCTTCGCCACGCTGACCGCCCAACAATTCAGACGCCCGGTTCGCGAGCACCTCGTTCATATTCATATTGCTTTGCGTGCCGGAGCCGGTCTGCCAGACGGCCAGGGGAAACTCACCGTCGTGCATGCCCTTCAGCACTTCATCGGCCGCCGCGATGATTGCGCCAGCTTTCTCGGCATTGAGTTGTTCCAAGTCTAGATTGACCTTTGCGCAAGCCCGCTTGACCAACGCCAAGGCCCGAGTCAACTCAGGCGGCATTTTTTCAACCGAAATACGAAAGTACTGTAGGGACCGTTGTGTTTGCGCCCCCCACAAACGATCTGCCGGGACCTCGATGGGGCCAAAAGTGTCTCGTTCGATTCTGGTGTTCATGGCCGCTCCTGTCGCTTCACTTTTTGAGTAAAGCATCGATTCCGGCTTGCGCAATCTGCTCGTCTTCGTGCGACTGCACACCGGAGACGCCGACGCCCCCGAGGCAGTCGCCATCGACCATGATCGGAAGCCCGCCCTGCACTGGCAGTAGCGGCATGGCCAGCATCGATAGTCGGCCGCCTTTGATACGCTCTTCCCACATACCGGACGAGCGCCGGGACACCGCGGCGGTTCGTCCCTTGCCGACGGCGATTTCCGCGTTTGCAGGGGTCGCGCCGTCCATGCGATGAAAATGCAAGAGGTGGCCACCATCATCCACGACGGCGATAGCAACTTCCCAGTGACTTTTGCGTGCCTCGGCTTCTGCCGCGGCGGCGATCAGCTTGCAGTCTTCAAGCGTCAGACAGGAACGTGTGCGCACAGTGCATCCAATCAGGGAGAGAAAAGTTCGAGGCGCGCTATTGCAAAGCCCGGCCCGCGATAGGCGCTCGAAGGGCCGCAGTGTGCACCACGCGACGCGGGCACGGCAAGCGCATCCGGTAAGCGAAAGGGATTCAACTGCCCGACACTCCCGCCGCTAACGTCGATCTAAGCCGCTCTTACAGACACCCGCCTGCACAGCGCTATACCGGCTGGCTGGCGATTTCCGTTTTGGCATCGAAGACAGCCGTGCTGCGTTGTTCGGCGAGGTATTCGGCGGATTCCATTTCATGCAGACGGCTCACCGTACGCGCGAACTCGTGCGAGAGCGGCCCTTTAACGTATAGCGCGTTCGCGGGCACTTCGGCCGATACGATGAGCTTTACTTTGCTCTCGTAGAGTACGTCCACGAGCAGCGTAAAGCGCCGCGCCTTGTCCACATCGTCTTCAGTCATACGCGGCACATGCGACACGATGATGGTGTGAAAACGCTTGGCCAGATCCAGATAATCCAGTTGCGAGCGCGGACCGCCGCAAAGCGCATCGAACTTGAACCATACGACGCTACCGGCACGCCGCACATAAGGAATGACCCGCCCCTCGACATCGAGCGGCTGGTTTTCTTCTTCTGCTTCGGCGACGCGTTTGAATGTCGCCAACAAGGCGGCATCGGTGTCCGCGTTGATCGGGGTGTGATAGACCTGCAGCTGCTCCATCGTGCGTCGCCGGTAATCGATCCCGCTATCGACATGCACGATATCGAGGCGCTCCTTGATGAGTGCGATGGTCGGTAAAAAGCGCTCGCGCTGCAAGCCGTTCGCGTACAGCTCTTCCGGGTGATAGTTGGACGTCATGCAATAAACCACACCGCGCGACATCGTCCCTTCGAGCAGCCGGCCGAGGATCATGGCATCGGCGATATCGTTGACATGAAATTCGTCGAAGCAAATGAGGCGGTAGCGCTTGGCGATTCGTATCGATACCTCTTCCAACGGATCGGACTGGCCCTTCAAGGTATCCATCTCGCGGTGCACGTCGCGCATGAAGTGATGGAAGTGCACGCGCCGTTTGCGGTTGAGCCGCACGGTCAGGTAAAACAGATCCATCAATAGGCTCTTGCCCGTCCCCACACCGCCCCAAAGGTAAATACCGCGCGGTAGGGTTGGGCGAATCACCAGTTTTTTGAAAGTGCTGTCGTACAGCGTCTTGAAAGCAACCCACTGCTCATAGGTGTGCTGCATACGCTGCACGGCGGCATACTGCGACTCGTCCTGCACATAGCCACGCCGGGCGATTGTGTCGCGGTAGGCCTCGATGAGGGTGAGCGGCAGCCGAACCGCCGGCTTGGTGTATTCAAGGGAGTCGAAGACACTGCCCCCGCCAATGGGTGGCAAGGCCTGCATTTCTTCAAGTTCGTAGGCGCTGTCCCGCATGCTTCAAGAGTACTGGACTTTGGGACTTCTCGACGAGGCAAATCACATATTCAGCGCACGCTTGTCGACAGCCAGCGCCGCCTCGCGCATTGCCTCGGAAAGCGAAGGATGCGCATGAACGATACGAGCAAGATCCTCCGAGGCGGCTCGGAATTCCATTGCGACGACTGCTTCGGCGATCAATTCGGATGCGTGCACGTTCATGATGTGAACGCCGAGGATTTCGTCGGTCTTTTCATGCGCAAGCATTTTGACGAAACCGCGGGTATCGCCCGCCCCCAGGGCGCGCCCATTGATCGAAAAAGGAAACTGGCCGCTGCGATAAGGTATTCCCTCGTTCCGGAGCTGCTGTTCGCTTTTGCCGACCCAGGCGATTTCAGGTGAGGTATAGATCACCCATGGAATCGTATTGAGATCCACGTGGGCTTTCTGACCGGCGATGATTTCCGCGACCATCACGCCCTCTTCTTCACCCTTATGCGCCAGCATTGGACCACGTACGACATCGCCGATTGCGAAAACATTCGGCAGCACACTGCGGCAATGGTCGTCCACTTCAACGAACCCCCGTGCGTCTAGCTTGAGGCCGACTTGCTCCGCGCCGAGGCCATCGGTATTCGGTACGCGGCCCACCGCAACAACAAGCTTGTCGCAGTCGAGCGTCTCGTTCTTGCCACCGTACTCGTATCCGATACGCACGCCTTTAGCGGATACGGCAATCTTTCCGAGCTTCACGCCCAAACGGATATCGAGTTGCTGTTCCTGCGTGAAAGTCTTCCAGGCTTCCTTGGCCAGCGCTTCGTCCGCTGCGGCCAAGAAAGTAGGTAGCGCTTCGAGTATGGTGACTTGTGCCCCGAGACGTCGCCATACGCTACCGAGTTCCAGGCCGATAACACCGGCGCCGATGACGCCTAGGCGTTTGGGGACTTCCTTGAAAGCAAGTGCGCCGATGTTGTCGCAAACGATCTCGTTGTCGACAGCGACATCCGGTAAGTGTCGCGCTTTGGAACCGGTTGCAATGACCACATAGCGCGCATTGACCGTTTGGTTCGTGTCACCCTGAACAGCGATCTGCCAACCTTCGTCTCCGCGACCAACGAAAGTCCCACGCCCTTTCAACCAGCTGACTTTGTTTTTCTTGAAAAGAAACTCGATCCCCCCGGTCATTTTGGTGACGATCGCATCCTTGCGCGCCTGCATTTTTGCGATATCGAGTTGCACCTTGCCGACACTGATTCCGTGCGTACCGATGCCGTTATGCAGGTGCTCGAACTCTTCTGAGGATTGCAGCAAGGCTTTGGACGGAATGCAGCCCACGTTCAGACAAGTGCCGCCGAGAACCACTTTGCCTTCGGGCGTACGCCATTCTTCCACGCAAGCGGTTTTTAGCCCGAGTTGAGCCGCCCGGATCGCGCAGATATAGCCCGCCGGACCGGAGCCGATCACCAAGACATCGAAGGCTTCTGCCATCTTCGTCCTTAAAGATCCAGCAACAGCCGCGCGGGATCTTCCAGCGCTTCTTTAATCGCCACGAGAGAGAGCACCGCTTCCTTACCGTCGATGATGCGATGGTCGTAGGACAGCGCAAGATAGTTCATGGGGCGAATCACGATCTGCCCGTTTTCCACCACCGGGCGTTCTTTCGTCGCGTGAACACCCAGAATCGCGGACTGCGGCGGATTGATGATCGGCGTCGACAACATCGAACCGAATACACCGCCATTGGAAATCGAGAAGGTGCCTCCGCTCAAGTCTTCAATGGTCAGCTTTCCTTCTTGCGCCTTGCGGCCCAACTCGGCGATCTGTTTTTCGATTTCCGCGAGCGTAAGCTGATCGCAGTTGCGCAAAATGGGTACGACCAGGCCGCGTGGACTACTGACCGCGATGCCGACGTCGAAATAGCCGTGATACACGATGTCGTTGCCATCCACAGAAGCGTTGACCACGGGGTACTTCTTCAGCGCATGCACCGAAGCTTTGACAAAGAAGGACATGAAGCCGAGGCGCACGCCGTATTCTTTTTCGAATTTCTCGCCGTACTTTTTGCGCAGGTCCATGACCGGCTGCATATTCACTTCATTGAAAGTCGTCAGAATCGCGGCGGTGGATTGCGACTGCACCAAGCGTTCGGCGATGCGCGCGCGCAGCCGGGACATCGGCACGCGCTGCTCCGGACGACCGGCAAGCACGCCTTCCATATTCACCGGCGAAGGTGCCGGCGCAAGCACCGGTTTGGACGTCGCAGCGGCAGGCGCCGCCGGCGTCTTGGCTTCCATTTGTGCAAGCACGTCGCCTTTGGTGATACGACCGTCTCGTCCGCTGCCGGTGATCTTGCTCGGATCCACCGCGTTCTCTTCGACGAGTTTGCGTGCAGAGGGCATCAAGCGGGCATCGCCGCGCGCTTCGGCGGGCGGCGGCGCAGGCGTGGGCGGGACGGCGGCGGGCGGCGGCTTCACCGCAGGTGCCGGACCGCCAGGCGACGCCGCGGCAGGTGCGGCTTCTGCCGCCTTCGCTTCCGTATCGAGGGTAGCGATCACCTCACCGGAAGTCACCGTCGCACCAGTTTCTTTGACGATGGATACCAGCACGCCATCAGCGGGCGCGGGAAGTTCGAGGACGACTTTATCGGTTTCGACGTCGATGAGGTTTTCATCGCGCTTGACGGCCTGGCCTTGCTTCTTATGCCAAGCCAGCAGCGTCGCTTCCGAAACGGATTCGGAAAGCTGCGGGACCTTCACTTCCACTAACATGTCTGCTCCGTTCGGTTTTTCGTCGGGTTCGGCGCAACCTTGCCACGACGGATTACAAAAACACCACGCCTCAGGCGCCGGAAACTACGGTTCACATCCTCTACTACAGCACTGCTAAAACCAAAGCACTACCCATGCCCTTTTGTCAGTTACTGCGCGATTACCAGGCTGCCATCCCTTAAAAAATCGCCTCAAGACTGCTCGTTTAAGAGGCTATCGCTCCTTAAAAGTCGCTAAACCCTCAGGCTTTCAACTTGCCGAAAGCCGTGTCGATCAGCTTTTTCTGCTGTTCCGTGTGCTTGGCGGCGTATCCCACGGCGGGCGACGCGGAAGACGGTCGCCCCGCATAGAACAACTTCTGATCCGGCTGAATGTTGTCCATGAAGTAGTGGCGGGTTTGATACCAAGCACCTTGGTTCTGGGGCTCCTCCTGACACCACACCACTTCCTTGGCGTTTGGATACCGCTTCATCTCCGCCGAGAAGGGTTTGTGCGGGAAGGGATAAAGCTGTTCCACGCGAATCACTGCGATGTGGTCGGCACGTCGTTCACGCCGGGCGGCCAAGAGGTCGTAGTAGATACGGCCCGAGCATGCGACGACACGCGTGACGTCCTTCACTTCCAGCGCATCCACCTCAGGGATCACGGGCTGAAAGCCCCCCTTGGCCAGCTCTTTCAGGCTGGAAGCCGCTTCCGGCTTACGCAGCAACGATTTTGGCGACATGATGATCAGCGGCTTGCGGAAAGGCCGCAATAACTGCCGACGCAGCAAATGGAAGATCTGTGCAGGCGTACTGGGTACGCATACTTGTATGTTGTATTCGGCGGACAGCTGCAGGAAGCGCTCGAGGCGGGCCGAAGAGTGCTCCGGGCCCTGCCCCTCATAACCATGGGGCAACAGCAGCACCAGGCCGCACATGCGGCCCCACTTCGCTTCGCCGGAGGTAATGAACTGATCGATGACCACCTGCGCGCCGTTCACGAAATCGCCGAACTGCGCTTCCCAAACGGTCAACTCGTTCGGCTCGGCGCAGGCATAACCGTATTCGAAACCCAACACCGCTTCTTCCGACAACACCGAGTCGATGACGACAAAGTCAGCTTGGTTCTCCTGCAGGTTGGAGAGTGGAACAAAAGTGCCCGCATCCCACTTCTCCCGGTTCTGGTCATGCCACACCGCATGCCGATGCGCGAAGGTGCCACGCCCCGAATCCTGCCCGGACAGACGAACGCCGTAGCCGGCCACGAGCAAAGTCGCATAAGCCAGGGTTTCCGCCATCCCCCAATCGAGCATTTTCTTGCCCTTGCCCATTTCGCGGCGCGCTTCGACGACCCGTTCGACGCTGGGGTGCAGCTTGAAGCCCGGCGGCACGCTCGTCAGTCTTTCGGCGAGACGCTCCAACTCGGTGACCGGAACACTGGTATCCGCGACATCCGTCCATTTAGTGTCTGCAAATGGCGCCCAATCCACCGCATATTTACGCTGGAAATTGGACAGCACCGGGCTGGAAGTGTGACGGCCCTCGTCTAACGCCTGACGATAATCTTTGATCAATTGCTCAGGCTGTTCGGGCTTGGTCACTCCCTGCGCGACGAGCTTGTCGGCGTACAGCTTGCGCGTCCCCGGATGCTGCGAAATGCGCTTGTACATCAACGGCTGCGTGACAAAGGGCTCGTCCTGTTCGTTATGACCCAATTTACGGAAGCAAACCAGATCGAGCACGACATCTTTCTTGAAGGTCTTGCGATAGTCCATTGCCATTTGCATGATGAACACCGCCGCCTCCGGATCGTCCGCGTTGACGTGGAAGATCGGTGCTTCGATCATTTTTGCGACATCGGTGCAATACAGCGTCGAACGCGCATCGCGTGCATCCGAAGTAGTGAAGCCGATCTGATTGTTGATGATCACATGGACGGTGCCTCCGGTGCCGTAGCCGCGCGTCTGAGCGAGGTTCAGCGTTTCCATCACGACGCCCTGCCCGGCAAAGGCAGCGTCGCCGTGAATCAGAACGGAGAGTACTTGATCGCCGGTGAAATCCTTACGGCGGTGCTGGCGCGCACGCACGGAACCCTCAACGACAGGATTGACGATTTCCAGATGCGAAGGATTGAAGGCGAGCGAGAGATGGATGGGACCGCCGGGTGTCGACACGTCGGAAGAAAAGCCGTTGTGATACTTCACATCCCCTGAAGACAGTTCGCTGACCGCCTTACCTTCGAATTCCGAGAAGAGATCCTTGGGCGATTTGCCCAGCGTATTCACCAGCACATTCAAGCGACCGCGATGTGCCATGCCGATGACGACTTCTTCGATGCCGTGGCTGCCCGCACGGTGTACAAGTTCGTCCATTACCGGAATCAGTGTCTCGCCGCCTTCAAGCGAGAAACGCTTTTGGCCGACGTAGCGGGTGTGTAGATATTTTTCTAAAGTTTCGGCGGCGGTAAGCCGTTCCAAAATGCGCGTCCGGACTTCGAGACTGAAAGACGGACGCGAGCGCACGGACTCTAGGCGCTGCTGGATCCAGCGTTTCTGCGTCATGTCGCTGATGTACATGTACTCGGCGCCGATGGAACTGCAATAGGTTTCCCGCAGCGCTTGCAGAATTTCCCGCAAGGTCATGCGTTCCGGCCCGACGAGCGTACCGGTGTTGAACGTGGTTTCCAGATCCGTTTCGGTCAAATCGTAATACGCGGGCTCAAGCTCCGGTATTTGCGGACGAGGTTGGCGTTTAAGCGGATCGAGTTCGGCCCAGCGCGATCCCATTGAGCGGTAGGCTGCGATCAACAGCAGTACGTAGACTTGTTTGCGCTCGACCGCGAGTTCCGCCGACGCGGGCGCTGCACGCAAAAGCCCCTGCCGCGCGCGCTGCGCGAAAGCCTGGACTACAGGCGCGTGTGCGACGTCCTTCGCATTCTCGCCTCCGGCGTCGGGCAACATTTGCATCTTGTCGAAGTAATCGCGCCACTCCTCCGACACCGATTGCGGATTGTCCAAATACGCTTCGTACAAGTCCTCGATAAACGGCGCATTGCCCCCGAACAAATAGGAGTTGGACAGGAATTGTTTCAGCATCGCTTCACTCTCCTATGCATTGACGCAATCGTCGAGGCAAGAGTAAAGACCAAATCTTGCCATTCGATGACGTGAAAACCCCGGTAAAACCCATTCAATTGCAGGCAATTGCTTCCCAAGCAGGCGCCGCGCGCCTTAACGCTGAGACATCGGCACAACATCGCGCCGTGCCGCGCCGGTATACAGCTGGCGGGGCCGTCCGATTTTTTGTTCCGGATCGGCGATCATTTCCATCCACTGCGCCACCCAGCCCACCGTGCGCGCCAACGCGAAAATGCAGGTGAACATCGAGGTCGGAATGCCCAAGGCGCGTTGCACGATACCCGAATAGAAGTCGACGTTCGGATAAAGCTTGCGTTCGACGAAATACGGGTCTTCCAGCGCAATCTTTTCCAATTCCATTGCAAGCTTGAACAGAGGATCGTTTTCGAGCCCGAGTTCGTTCAGAACCTCGTGGCAGGTTTCGCGCATCAATTTGGCGCGCGGATCGTAATTCTTGTATACCCGATGGCCGAATCCCATCAGACGGAAGCCCGAGTTTTTGTCTTTCGCCTTCTTCACATATTCGCCGACTCGCGAGACGTCGCCTATTTCTTCGAGCATTTGCAAACATGCTTCATTTGCCCCGCCGTGCGCTGGGCCCCAGAGGCAAGCGATACCCGACGCGATGCACGCAAAAGGATTCGCGCCGGACGAGCCGGCCAGACGCACCGTGGACGTCGACGCGTTTTGCTCATGGTCGGCATGCAAGATGAATATACGGTCGAGTGCCCGCACCAACACCGGATTGACTTTGTAGTCTTCGGTCGGCACTGCGAACATCATGCGCATGAAGTTAGCGGTATAGGACAACTCGTTGCGCGGATACATGAAGGGCTGACCCATCGAGTATTTGTAGGCCATGGCCGTAATCGTCGGCATTTTTGCGATCAAACGAAAGGCCGAGACTTCGCGATGCTCCGGAAGCGTGATGTCGAGCGAGTCGTGATAGAAAGCCGAAAGCGCGCCAACGGTGCCGACCAGCACTGCCATGGGATGCGAGTCGCGACGAAACCCCGTATAGAAGCGCGCAATCTGCTCGTGCACCATGGTGTGGCGCGTCACCATCGCAACGAAGTTCTCTTTCTGCGCGGGATTCGGCAATTCGCCGTAAATCAGCAAATAGCAAACTTCGAGAAAATCGCAATGCTGCGCGAGTTGGTCGATGGGATAGCCGCGGTAAAGCAGGATACCTTCATCGCCGTCGATGAAAGTGATGCTCGAACGGCAACTCGCAGTCGACAGAAAGCCCGGGTCGTACGTGAACATGCCCGTCTTGCCCAGCAAGCTGCGGATATCCACGACATCCGGCCCGATACTGCCCTTCAGCACAGGGAATTCCGCAGATTGGCCCGCGCCGTATTGAAGTGTGGCTTTGCCGTTCTCTTCCATCTCTTTCTCCTTCGTATTCCTATTCGTATTCTTAACCGCTAGGCGGCGCGGATTTCTTCGACCATTCCTTGCAAGCCGGCGTCATCACAGATCGCGCGCCCGGATAACAGCTCCCAGAGCGTCACATCGTCATAAGCGAGCAAGCGATTCATCCGCTCGAGCCTGTCCACGTCTAAGGCGTCTGCGTGCTGATGCAGATAATGTTCCAGCACGAGATCGTTTTCGAGCATGCCCCGGCGGCAATGCCAGCGCAATCGCCTTCGCGCAACCTCCGACGGATGATCCGTAGTGGCGCTCATCAAATAGACCGTTTCACCAGCAACTCGCGGATTTTACCGATGGCATCCGCAGGATTGAGCCCTTTGGGGCAAACGTCGGTGCAATTCATGATGGTATGGCAGCGGAATAGCCGGTAAGGATCCTCGAGATTATCGAGCCGCTCATTCACGGCTTGGTCTCGGCTATCGGCGATGAAACGATAGGCCTGCAACAAGCCGGCGGGCCCGACGAACTTGTCCGGGTTCCACCAAAAAGACGGGCACGCCGTCGAACAGCATGCGCACAGGATGCACTCATACAAGCCGTTCAACTGATCGCGGTCTTCCGGCGATTGCAGCCGTTCGCGTTCCGGCTTCGCTTCGTCGTTAATCAAATAGGGGTTGATCGAATGAAGCTGGTCGAAAAACTGCGTCATATCGACCATCAGATCGCGAATCACGGGCAGACCCGGCAGCGGTCGGATGACGACCGGCTCCTTCACCTCGCTGATTTTTGTGGTGCAAGCGAGGACGTTGCGGCCGTTGATGTTCATGGCGTCGGATCCGCAGACGCCTTCACGGCAGGAGCGACGAAAGGACAAGCTGTCGTCCTGGTCCTTCACCTTGACCAACACGTCGAGCAGCATGCGGTCGGTCGGCTCCACGTCGACGTGATAGTCCTTCATATAAGGCTTCGCGTCCCGGTCCGGGTCGTAACGGTAGATTTTTAGATGCATGCTATTGAGGCGCTTTTATTGAGGAATCGTTCGCTTGGGTTGTTCGTTCGATTGTTCGCTTCGATCGAGGTTTCGCTCCTAAGGCAACTGCATTCCGATTCCATAGGCTTCGCTTCATTTTGCCTCGCTCAGGCAGCTTCGCTTCCTCGCCGCCATCAATAAACTCTCGCCCGCGGTGCGATGCTTTCAGCGGTCAGAGGATTGAGGTTGACCGGTTTGTAGTCCAGGCGGTCAGCTTCCTTGTACCAGAGCGTGTGCTTCATCCAATTCTGGTCGTCCCGTTGATGATAATCCTCCCGGTCATGCGCGCCACGCGTTTCCTTGCGCGCCTCGGCCGAAACCATCGTTGCCCGAGCCACTTCGATGAGGTTGTCCAGCTCCAAAGCTTCGACCCGGGCGGTATTGAAGATCCTGCTTTTATCCTTGATTTCCGTGCGCTCGGCCCTCGCCGCGATCTCCTTGATCATGTTGACGCCTTCGGTAAGCAAATCCGGAAAGCGGAAGACACCGCAATGCGCCTGCATGGCTCGGCGCATTTCGAGCGACAACTCGCAAACGCTTTCGCCGTTTTTCTGGTTTTCCAGGCGAGCGAGCCGCGCAAGGGTCCGATCGGCGGCGTCCGCGGGTAGATTCTTCTGACCGGGGTTTTCCTTCAGAAAACGGAGAATGGAATCGCCTGAAGCCTTGCCGAATACGAGTAAATCCGTCAACGAGTTCGTCCCCAGCCGATTGGCGCCATGCACCGAGGCGCATGCGCATTCGCCTGCAGCATAAAAACCGGGAACGATGGTGTTTGGCCCGGCGCTGCCCGGAATCACCACCTCGCCCAGA
>DATEOW010000215.1:0-12876 GCA_035273665.1 Burkholderiales bacterium
CTCACCTTGGAGCCGGATCGCGGCGTGAGCTTCTTCAATCTTGCGCCGCGCGTGCTCATGAATGAAGCCGATGTACCCTGGACGAATCTCATCCAGCCGGGAAGCCGGGTGACCTATGCTTTCTACGTCGCGGGCGAGCACCAAGCCATCGACGACTACACCGCATGGTTGAAACCGCAGATCGGACGAGGCGAGGAATTGCAAAGCCTCGACAACGCGCGGCCGGAAGTGAAGCAGACGCTCGAACGCGCGCAACAGTTCCTCGGTTTGACTTCATTATTGGCCGTCGTGCTGGCGGCGGTTGCACTGAGCCTCGCCACGCGGCGATATGTGCAGCGGCATATGGATAGTTATGCGGTACTCCGCTGCTTGGGGGCAACGCAGGATCGTTTGCTCCGTCTCTTCGCCGGAGAGTTTCTCGTTCTAGGCGTCATCAGCTGCGCGATCGGTTGTCTGCTCGGCTACATGGCGCAGTGGGTACTCGAGTATTCGCTCGCAAAACTCGTTGGCATGCCGCTGCCTCAGTCGAGCTGGATGCCTGCGGCACAGGGGTTTGCCACCGGTTTGGTTCTGCTTCTGGGCTTTGCCTTGCCGCCGCTGCTGCAATTGAAGAACGTACCCGCGGTGCGCGTCATTCGACGCGAGGTCGGATTGCCTGTCCAAAGCAGTCTCATTGCATATGGTGCAAGCCTCAGTGCCGTGGCGGTGTTGTTGTTGTGGCAGGCTGGCGATGTGAAACTCGCCGCGTATACCCTGGCCGGTTTCGCCGGCGCCTTCGTCCTTTTTGCCTTGATCGCATTTGTTGTCTTGCATGCGCTGGCATGGATCGGTTCTCAGGGAAGCCTGGCATGGCGTTATGGCATGGCGTCCTTGCGACGTCGTTGGCGCTCGAATGTCGTACAGGTTCTGGCGCTGTCCCTTGGTCTCACCGCGATTCTTCTGCTGGGCTTTAGTCGGGGCGATCTTCTCCAAGCCTGGCGGAGCAAAACGCCCGTCGATGCGCCCAATCGTTTCGTTCTCAATATTCAACCCGAGCAACGCGAGCCGGTGTTGTCTTTTTTCGCCGATCAGGAACTGCCGGCGCCCGAGCTTTATCCCATGGTGCGGGGAAGACTTACGGCGATCAACGGCAAGCCGGTCAATGTCGACGACTATGTCGATGCCCGGACTAAAAGATTGGCGGAGCGCGAGTTCAACCTTTCCTATATGACGACATTACCGGCGCACAACCGCGTCTCGTCAGGGGAGTGGTTTGGGCCGGGCGATATGGAAGCGGGCGCGTTGTCCGTAGAAGAAGGGATTGCCGAGCGCTTGGGCATCCAGATCGGTGACAAACTGGATTGGACCGTTGGCGGCGTGCCCTTTAGCGCGCAGGTCACCAATCTCCGGGCGCTCGACTGGGACTCGATGCGGGTGAACTTTTTTGTCGTGACGACGCCCGCGCTACTGCGCGATTTTCCATCGAGCTATATCACCAGCTTTCACGTGGAGGAAGAAAAAGCCGCGGCGATGAACAAATTGACGCAGCGCTTCCCGAATCTCACCGTCGTCGACATGAGCATGGTGTTGAAGCAGGTGCTCGGCATGATGGACCAGGTCGTCAACGCCGTGCAGTTCGTTTTTCTTTTCGCGCTCGCAGCCGGTTTGCTCGTGCTGTACGGCGCTTTGCGAGCGACGCAAGATGAGCGCGTGCAAGAGGCCGCGGTAATGCGTGCGCTCGGCGCCACGCGTGCTCAAGTCGCCTCGACGCAACGCGCGGAATTCTATGCACTCGGCCTATTGGCGGGCTTGCTTGCCGCCGCCGGGGCAAACGCCATTGCCTACGTGCTTGCACTCAAGGTGTTCGAGTTGAATTATTTCCCCAACCCCTGGTTGTGGCTGATCGGACCGCTCCTGGGCCTGGCATGTGTCAGCTTCAATGCCTGGAGCGGTGTACGCCTCGCCTTGGCGCGCCCGCCCATGATCGCATTGCGCGAAGTCTAGCTATGAGCGAAAGCGAAACATCCGCGTTGACACCCTATGAAATGCTCGGTGGCGAAACCAAATTGCGTGCCTTGGTCGAGCGTTTCTATGAATTGATGGATACGGTGCCGGAGTACTACGGCGTACGCAAACTGCATCCGGCCGATCTCCAAGGCTCGACACAGAAGCTTTTCATGTTCTTGTCGGGCTGGCTGGGCGGTCCGCCTCTTTTTGTCGAGCAGTACGGGCATCCACGACTGCGTGCGCGACACTTGCCCTTCGAAATCCGCACCGCTGAGCGCGACCAATGGATGGCGTGCATGGACCAAGCAATGGTCGACGTGGATGTGCCGGAGGGAATGCGTGAGCGGTTGCGCCAATCCCTCTTCCAGACGGCGGATTGGATGCGCAATCGCGAAGGCTAGAACTCTGCATAGCGCGTGATACGCTGCGGTTTTCTGCAGACGGAATATCGGATGAATCGTAAAACTCGCCGTGCCGAACGTATCCGCGCTCGTTTACGTGCGATGTCTTTGCGCGACGCTCTTGTTTTCGGCATTCCCGCTTTGGCGCTCGTCGTGGGCGCCTTCTGGTTCGCCGCGCAATTCATTCGTCCGGCGCCGCCCCGCGATGTGGTGATGTCGACCGGCAGCCCCGGTGGCGCTTACGAGATGTTTGCCGCACGCTATGCGCCGATCCTTGAACGCAACGGCATCGAGTTGCTCGCACGGCCTTCCGCCGGCGCACTTGAAAATCTGCAGCGGTTGAAGGAACCGGAAGGCGAAGTGGACGTCGCCTTTGTGCAGGGCGGGCTCGCAATGGGCGATAGCGATCCGAATCTCGTTTCTCTAGGCAGTTTTTATCTCGAACCCTTATGGGTGTTTCACCGTGCCGGGCGAGGGTACGAACGACTCGTAGAAATGAAAGGCGCTCGGATCGCGATCGGCGGCGAGGGCAGCGGTACACGGCAACTCGCTTTAGATCTGTTGAGCGCAAACGGAATTACATCCGCCAACGCCCGGCTGTCACCGCTCGGCGGGTTGGCGGCCGTTCAAGCTTTAAGCCAGGGCAAGCTCGATGTGATTTTCCTCGTCGGGACCGCGCAATCGCCGGCGGTCTGGTCGGCCCTTTACACCGAGCCACTGCGCCTCATGAATTTTCAGCAAGCCGACGCCTACGTCCGCCGCTTCCCTTATTTGTCTAAGCTCGAACTACCGCGTGGCGCCATCGATCTTGTGCGAGACGTGCCGGACCGCGACGTGCAACTGGTTGCGCCGACGGCCACCTTGGTGGCTCGCGAGGACATCCATCCCGCACTGATCGACTTGCTGCTGCAGGCGGCGTCCGAAGTGCATGGCAATCCCGACCTTTTTCAGCGGGCCGGCGAGTTCCCGAATAAGGAACAGGTGGACTATCCGCTCTCGAAGGAGGCGGACCGCTATTACAAGTCGGGTGTCAGCTTCCTGCAGCGTTATTTGCCTTTTTGGGCGGCGACGCTGATCGACCGCATGATCGTGCTGCTCATCCCTTTATTCGCCGTACTTTTTCCTCTGTTCAAAATTCTCCCTGCGGTCTACGCATGGCGAATGCGCGCCCGCATTTACAGGTGGTATGGAGAATTGAAATTCCTCGAATCGGAAATCGAGGAATCGCCCGAGCCGCATCGTGCGGAATGGCTCGCGCAGCTTGCTCATTTGGAAGAGGTGGCGAACCATATTCCCACGCCGCTTGCCTACGCCAACCAGCTTTATATTCTCAAAGAACACATCGGTCTGGTGCGTAGCCGGGTGCTTGAAAGAAGCGCCGCCTAGCTCATCCGCTGAGCCTTTTCGCTCGCTATACTTGCCGCAATTCTGCGTAGGACAAATTCATGAATGAGCTTTTGATCTATCTCGCGTTGGCGCTTTTAGCGCTTTGCGTTTTTCTTGCGTGGCGCGGCAGTTCCGCCGGAGCGCGAATCGAACAACTTGCACGGGATAACGACCGCATGGAACGCGAACTGCGCGACGCAATTATGACGGGCCGGCGCGAGGCCCTCGACGCCGCACGTGCCGGGCGCGAGGAACAAGCGGCGGCCTTGACCCAAATCGGCCAGGCTTTAACCAGTCAACTGGCGTTGAGCGCACAAACCCTGACGCAGAATCTCAGCAATCTCAGCGATGCGAACGAGCGGCGCATCGGGCAGTTGCGCGAAACCGTGGAATTGCGATTAACCGAACTGCGCAGTGGCAACGAAAAAAAACTGGAAGAGATGCGCGCCACGGTGGACGAAAAGCTGCATAAAACCTTGGAACAGCGATTGTCGGAATCCTTCAAGCACGTCAGCGAGCGGCTGGAACAAGTCCACAAGGGGCTGGGAGAAATGCAAAGTCTTGCGGCCGGCGTGGGCGATCTCAAGCGGGTGTTGACCAATGTGAAGACGCGCGGCACCTGGGGCGAGATTCAACTCGGCAATCTGCTTGAGCAAGTGCTGACACCGGAGCAGTACGAAAAGAACGTCGCGACCAAAGCGGGATCACGCGAGCGCGTGGAATTCGCAATTCGTTTACCGGGTCGCGGTGACATGCCTGTCTGGCTGCCTATCGACTGTAAATTTCCGCTGGAAGATTTTCAGCGTCTGCAGGAAGCGCAGGAAGCCGCCGATCCAATACTGGTGGAGTCGGCGTCCAAGGCGCTTGAAGCGCGCGTTCGCTTGGAAGCGAAGAGCATCTGCGAAAAATACATCGATCCACCCAATACCTCGGACTTTGCGCTGTTGTATCTGCCGATCGAAGGTCTCTATGCGGAAGTATTGCGCCGCCCCGGCCTGTTCGACGTCTTGCAACGGGACTGGCGCGTCACCTTGTGCGGCCCCACTACGCTAACCGCCATTCTAAGCAGCTTGCAGATGGGATTTCGCACGCTTGCTATCGAAAAGCGGTCGAGCGAGGTGTGGGAAATCCTGGGCGCGGTTAAAACCGAATTCAGCAAATTCGGCGACGTGCTGGCGAAGACGAAAAAGAAATTGGAAGAGGCAAGCAACACGATCGGCGAGGCAGAGAAACGCACGCGCGTCATCGGCCGTCAGCTGCGCGATGTCGAAGCCTTGCCCGGCGGCGATGCGGAGCCGTTGCTGGAAGTGCAGGAAAACCCGGTGGTCGAATTGCTTCCGCGTCTGGCAGAACGGGAATAGCGTCGAAGCGATGAAGTCGAATCAGGCGAAGACTTCGTTCAGCCAATCGACGGCTAGCGCTTCATCGGTGAAATGTTTGATGGAAAAACCGAGGTTGCCGGCCGCCGTGTCGTGAAAATTGGCGCGGTCCATATATTCAGGCAACTCGAGAACCGCACAGCGTAGACGGATGCCGGCTGTCGGATAGTTGCGGATATTGAAGTAAGTTTCACTCAGGCTTGAACGGCCTTGCAGGTTTCGCGTATCGACCAGCAACGCTTTGACGCCCGGTTGCTGCACCCATTGCCATACTTGAGCGATGATCGCCGGTACGGTCTTGCTGTCCAATTCGCCGCCGATTACCACGCGGAGCAATCCGCCCTCAAGTGTGCTGCTTAGTTGATGCGCCATGTGCTCCCCTCAGAGCAGCTACTTAATTCATGCAGCTTAAAAAGGCCTTTAAAGCAGACCCTCCATCAACTGCACGCTTACTGCATCGCCGGGCTTTACACTGCCGCGCTCGTGCTCCAACACAATAATGCAATTGGCTTCGGACATGGAGCGTAAAACGCCGGAACCTTGTGCACCAGTAACGCTAACTTGCCATTCGCCCGCTGCATTGCGTGACAGAATACCGCGCTGAAATTCCGTGCGGCCCGGGTTTTTGCGCAGCGCGCTGGTACATATCGCTTTAAGGCTCGGCAATTCCAATTCTTCAGTGCGGCCAGCTAAAGCAAGCAGAGCGCCGCGCACGAATTCGTAAAATGTGATCATCACCGAAACGGGGTTGCCCGGCAGGCCAAAAAAATAAGCGTCGCCGATCTGCCCGAAAGCCATGGGACGGCCCGGTTTCATGGCGATTTTCCAGAACAACACATCGCCAAGTTTAGCCATGAGATCGCGGGTGAAATCCGCTTCACCAACGGAAACTCCGCCGGAGGTAATCACCGCATCAGCGCTCGCGGATGCTTGTTTGAATGCTTCTTCAAGCGCGGCAGGATCATCGCGAATCACACCCATGTCGATAATGTCTACGCCTAAGCGTGCGAGCATGCCGTAGATCGTATAGCGATTCGAGTCGTAGACTTCTCCTTCCTTGAGTACGGTGCCCACCGAGGCAAGTTCGTCGCCCGTGGAAAAGAAAGCGACGCGCAATCGTCTTCGCACGGGCACCTCGGCGATACCCAGGGACGCGATCAACCCAAGATCGGCAGGGCGGATCAAGCGCCCGGCGCGTAATACAGCTTTTCCGGTACTGAGATCTTCTCCGGCGAGACGCCTGTTTTGGCCGGCCTTCTGCCCGGGCGGCACGAGAATATGTTCGCCATCCTTTTGGACCACTTCCTGGATTACGACGGTATCAGTGCCTTCCGGCATGACCGCACCGGTCATGATGCGTACCGCCTCACTCGCGTTCACGGGTTCGCCGTATGCTCGGCCGGCATAGGCAACACCGACTTCGAGTAAGCGCGTAGGGCCCTCGGCCTGAAGATCCGAACCGCGCACGGCCCAACCATCCATAGCGGAATTGTCGTGAGCGGGCACATTAATGGTTGAAATAATGTCTTCGCCCAGAATGCGTCCAAGGCTCGTACGTACGGCCACACGTTCGTTGGCCTGAATCGGTTTCATCAATGCGCGAATCACTTCGCGCGCACGATCCACATTCATCGCGTCCGGATCGTAATCGTCCATGCAGCTGATTATTTTTTTAAGTTCGCTCATGCTTTATCGTGTGCGCTCAGTTCTTCGCGCGTGTTGATATTGGAAAAGGCCGCTTCTTCTTCAAAAGGCACCTCGACAATTTTCAAGGAGGCGTACCAAGCGTCGATTTTACGGCCGCCGCCTTGAAGAAACCGCTCAAGATGCGGCAGAACGGAGGTGCGGACGAGGGCAAAGACGGGATGCGCCTGGGTTCCCGTCTTCGCGACGGCCAGTTCCGCGTGGGCGCCCGCCAGGCCGGCGTGCAAACGCTCGACCAGGTCGGTGGGTAGAAACGGAGAATCGCAAGGCACCGTGACCATATACGGTCGCAGTGCATTTTTGAGTCCGGCGTGCAGACCGGCCAAGGGTCCCGCGAAGCCGCCGATCTCATCGCTCACGACCGTGTGGCCGTAGTACGCGTAGTGACCCTGATTCTGGTTGGCGTTGATGATCACATCGGCGACCTGTGGGCGTAACCGCTCTAATACCCACTGCACCATCGGTTTGCCGCGCAGCGGTTCCAGCCCTTTGTCGACGCTACCCATGCGGCTACCTTTGCCGCCGGCGAGAATCAGCCCCGTTGTTTCCGCAATTTCCTTTACGGGCATCGTGCTTATTTCCTCAGCTTGGAAAGCAATCGCAAAATTTCAAGATAGAGCCAAATGAGTGTCACCACGAGGCCGAACGCGCCGTACCACTCCATGTATTTGGGCGCGCCGCGTTGTACGCCGTTCTCGATGAAATCGAAATCAAGCACAAGGTTGAGCGCTGCGATCCCCACGACAAAAACGCTGAACAGAATGCCGATGGGGCCGCCGTCATTGATAAAGCCGATCGAATGTCCGAAAAAGCTCAGCCCGATATTGACGAGGTAGAGCAGTGCGACGCCGCCGGTGGCCGCCACGACGCCCATCTTGAAATTTTCCGTGGGACGGATCAGTCCGCTTTTATAAGCCGCGAGCATTGCCGCCAGCGTGCCGAAGGTCAGTCCGACGGCGGGCAGCACAATCCCGGGAAACCGTGCTTCATAAAATGCGGAGATGGCTCCGATCGCCAAGCCCTCGGCCAGGGCGTACAGCGGTGCCGAATAAGGCGCCGCCTTCTTGACGAAGATCGTAATGAGCGCCAGTACAAGACCGCCGATGATGCCGCCCCACAAATAAGGCAACACGACACCGGGATTCCCCTGGGGGCTGGCTTCGGTGACGGTTTCGAAATACATGCCCCAAGTCCAGCCCGCCGTAATCAAAACCAGCGCGAGAAGAATCGCGGTCTTGTTCACAGTGCCGCTCAGGGTCATCGGCTCCCCGTGTGCGATTTCCGTTTGGAAACTATCGTCCTTGAGTACGGGATTGCCTGATCTCATGTCTGCCCCTTTATGCGCGAAATCGCGCGGTGCTCAAGCGAGCATGGTGCGAATTTCAGTACGCACGAAACGCTGCTTGCCGGTGAACAACAGATAGTGCTTGTTAAAGGCGCGGCCCAGCATTGTCATGCCCACCTGGTTCGCCACTTCCCACCCCATTTGCGTGAGACCCGAGCGCGAGACCAGAAAAGGAATATTCATCTGCGCCGCTTTAATCACCATTTCCGAGGTCAAGCGCCCGGTGGTGTAGAAAATCTTGTCTGAACCATCGATATCGTCCAGCCACATCTGCCCGGCGATGGCATCTACCGCATTGTGGCGGCCCACATCTTCGACGAAGCAGAGCACTTCACTTTTGCCTGCTTCGTTCGTCGCCAGCGCGCAACCGTGCACAGCGCCGGCCGCCTTATAAACGGTCTCGCGTTTGCGTACCGCATCGAGCATCGCATAGAGCGTGTCTTCGCGCAGCCGGACGTCGTCGCGCAAATGAATCTTGTCGATTTCTTCCATTAAATCGCCGAACACCGTGCCTTGGCCGCAACCGGTGGTGACCGTGCGTTTTTCCATGCGCTGATCCAGGTCGGCGATGCCCGAACGCGTGGTGATCGCGACCGCATCGACATCCCAGTCCACTTGTACCGATTCGATATCGTCGAGAGAACGAACGAGGCGCTGATTGCGCAGATAACCGATGGCGAGCGCTTCGGGCGATTGACCGAGCGTCATGAGCGTCACGATCTCGCGTTTATCGATGTAAATGGTGAGGGGATTCTCGCCGGCGATCGACGTGGGCGCGACTTCGCCGAATTCGTTTTCCGACTCGACTTCGAAAGTCAGCGGCCGAGTTGCGTGGGTGGTTTCCGGTTTCATAGAAGTTAGGCTCTCACCCTCCGATATAAGACATTTCAACTTTTTGCATCGCCACGGTCTCTGCCGTGCGGATTTCCGAGTATCGGTCCGCCCGTACACGCCACACGTCGGCGACTGCTTGCGAGATATCTTCATCCGAGACGTCGCCGCGTAACAGGGCGCGGAAGTCATAACCCGAACCTGCGAAGAGGCAAGTGTAGAGCTTTCCTTCAGTCGACAATCGAGCGCGCGTACAGGTGCCGCAAAAAGCCTGCGTCACGGAGGAGATAACTCCGATTTCACCGGTGCCATCCTGGTAGCGCCAGCGTTCGGCAACTTCACCCGCATAGTTCGCATCGAGCGGTTCCAAAGGCATTTCCGTGTGAATGCGGCGGATCACTTCGGCCGAAGAAACGACATCATCCATGCGCCAGCCGTTCGTCGCGCCCACATCCATGAATTCGATAAAACGCAGGATATGGCCGCTTCCTTTGAAATGCCGCGCCATCGCCACGACCGAATCGTCGTTGACCCCGCGCTTGACGACCATGTTCACTTTGAGGGGCCTCAGGCCAACCGATGCGGCGGCATCGATGCCTTCGAGCACTTTGGCAACTGGAAATTCAACATCGTTCATGCGCATGAAGACTTCGTCGTCCAGCGAGTCGAGACTGACGGTGACGCGATGCAGCCCGGCGTCCTTGAGCGATTGCGCTTTGCGTGCGAGCAGAGAGCCGTTGGTCGTGAGCGTCAATTCGAGTCCGCCGATATTCGCCAGCATTTCGACCAGACGTTCGATATTTTTTCGCAGCAGCGGCTCACCGCCGGTCAGGCGAATTTTTTCGACGCCATGATCTTTGAAGATTCGAGCTAGACGCGTGATCTCTTCAAAAGACAGCAACGCCGCGTGGTCGAGGAAGCGATAGTCTTTGCCGAATACATCGGCGGGCATGCAATAAGTGCAGCGGAAGTTGCAGCGGTCCGTTACGGAAATCCGCAAATCCCGCAAGGGACGCGCGAGCGTATCGCGCGTGGGCCCGGTAGAGAGTGGATAAGCCCCTCGAACCGGCATGGGTTTGATGAGCCGGGCATCGCTGAGCGGAATGACGCGTTTGGTCATGGGCGGGGTGTGGATGCTTGCATTGGCGGGGATTGCGAACCATTATGGTGGCGCAGCCGCATTTTAACAGGTGGTGGATGGCTTCCGTCCGACCGTCTCCAGGTTCTGAGGGTTCCTTTGCATGGCGCATCCGCGTTTCGAACTGGCCGTTGTTCTGGAGAAGCGCATTCTTGCCAACCGGTGGCAAAGCGTGCAATGGGTCCCGAGCGAACTACGGCTGGGCTCGCATGGCGATCGAGCGCTTCTCCTTTCCCTATCGGCGGAAAGCGAGAAGTGGTTATTTCCGGGTTTCTGGCTACAGTTCTACACCGATGAGGCCGAAGGTTATTTTCTCAATCTGAGCGCGGCACAGCCCTTTGTGTTTGTCATGTGGCGCATGGAGGGCGAGATGGCTATCCCGCATAGCGTGAGCGCAAGCTACAACGAAGCGTCCCGCTGGCTCGATGCTGGCGAAGCGGTCGAGGGTTTGCCGATGCCGGAAGAAATTCGTATCGCCGCTGGCGCCTTCACGCTCAATTTTTATCGACCTGAACCTAAACGCGCACGACCGCCTTCCTTTCAAGGCGCGCGCCGAAGCGAATGAGCGACGAATCGTCCTCGTTCCTCTCTCGCTGGTCGCGACGTAAAACCGCTGCTCGCGCGGGCGAAGTGCTTGAGGAACCGGCTTCCAACCAGGCCTCCGAGATCGAGCCGGCGGATACCGGACCGCCGCCGGAGCTGCCGTCCATTGAAAGCCTGCAAGGTCTTCAGTCGGACTATCAGGACTTCATGGACGCTCGCGTCCATGACGACACCAAGCGCGCCGCGTTGAAACAGCTGTTCAACGATCCGCATTTCAACAAAATGGATGGCTTGGACGTCTATATCGACGACTATGGCAAACCTGATCCGATTCCACCGGCCATGCTCGCGGCCTTGAATCATGCGCGCGGCTTGCTGTGGGATTCGAAGGCGGACAGCGAACCGTCAAAACCGGATGAAATAACGGCATCGCCTGAACAAAATTCCGTGCAAACAGAAACCGATACATCCACCGCGAGCCTTGCTTCTCCGGGTTTAGAGTGCGAAGAGCATCGCGAGTCGCTTGACTAAGCTTCGTCTCGAACCTATGCTCCCTTACGCTTATTTCGTATGCTGAGTACTGCAGGGATGTTAGAAGCGCGTTTTAAGAAGTCGTAGAACTTCTATTCGCTTCGACAACGAGGAGAAGGGCGGATGCGCGAAGCGTACCGGCCGCAGCTCAAGCTGTGCAATTGCAACGGCACGATGAGCATTGACGCGAAATCGCTCGCGTCGGCTTTGAAGACCGCTGTCCCAGTGAAAGTCCATTCGCAGCTTTGCCGCGCGGAATTGGGCGAATTCGAGGCGAGTGTCCGCGACAATCCCGATTGCCTCGTCGCCTGTACGCAGGAAGCCCCCTTATTCAAAGAAGTCGCCGATAAACGTGCCGACGCCCTGCGCTTCGTCAATATTCGCGAGACGGCCGGCTGGTCTGCGGAAGCTGAGCAGGCCACGCCGAAGATCGCTGCACTCATCGCGCTCGCCGAAATGCCTCGTCCAGCGCCGGTTGCGAGCGTTTCCTATCGATCCAACGGTCGTTTGTTGATCGTTGGCCCCGCTGCGATCGCACTTCCCTGGGCAGAAAAGCTCGCCAGCCAACTAGAGGTGAGCGTGCTAAGTACCGATGCACGCGGGTCCGTATTGCCGGCGACACGCGCTTTTCCCTTATGGTCCGGGCGTGTCCAATCACTCAAGGGTTATCTGGGCGCTTTCGAAGCGACCTGGTCACAGGAAAATCCTATCGACCTGGACCAGTGCACACGCTGTAACGCCTGTATAAGCGCCTGTCCCGAGGGCGCTATCGATTTCGCGTATCAGGTGGACGCGGCGCGCTGCACCGGGCATCGCGCTTGTGTGGAGGCCTGTGCAGGCATCGGTGCGATCGATTTCAATCGAGTGCCGGCGTCTAAAAAAGAAGCATTCGATCTTGTTTTGGATCTCTGCGATACGCCGGTGATTTCTGTCGCGCATAAACCCCAAGGTTATTTCGCACCGGGTAGAGACCCGTTGGCGCAATCTTTCGCCGCAATGGAGCTACTGCAGTTGGTGGGCGAATTCGAAAAGCCCAAGTTTTTCGAGTACGAAGCGCGGTTATGCGCGCATGGGCGGTCGCGAAAGACCGGTTGCAGCAATTGCATCGACGTCTGTTCGACCGGTGCGATTCGCAGTGCGGGTGACAAAGTGGAAGTGGACCCCTATCTTTGCGCCGGTTGCGGCGCATGCAGCGCCGTATGTCCCTCCGGTGCGATGCGTTACGCCTATCCGCGCACCAGCGATATCGGCGCGCAACTCAAGAAGACGCTGAAAACGTATCGCGAGGCCGGCGGCAACAACGCCGCGCTGCTACTCCATAGCGCCACCGGGTCCGGCGCGATCGGTGAGTCGGCGCGCCGCGGCCGTGGTCTGCCGGCACACGTCATCCCCTTGGAACGGTTTCATGTCGCGGCCATCGGGCTCGATACGCTGCTCGGCGCCGTTGCCTATGGCGCGCATCAAGTCTTTATCCTTGCGTCGCTTGAAGAGCGCAGCGAATACGCCGATTCGATCCATGCCACGATGCAACTGGGCGAAACCATTCTGCATGCGCTCGGTTACGCAGGGCGGCACTTTGCGCTACTGCCTGCGGAAGACGGCGCTGCGATGGAAGCGGTGGTATGGCAGTCG
>DATEOW010000216.1:0-23558 GCA_035273665.1 Burkholderiales bacterium
AAGACGCGCGCAAGCTCTTGTCGCACCGCATCATTCGAGAAAACCTGAATGCGCTGTTGACCCCAAGCGGCCTTCAAGCAATCAAAGCGCTCGTCCTCGAAAATCAATAGCGATACCAGCACGTTCGTGTCCAGCACAACGGGTAAAGCGGCTTGTTCCATGGCCGGATTTTACGTCTACGTCAAAGCACGTATGTCCGACCGGTTTGACTCCTCTTAGACTCGTCCTTTAAAATCTCGCGGTTTTGCGACTGCGGGGTATGACGTGCCTGGACAGGTCCGATCGGTCAGGGCGCGGATCCGGCGCATCATCGTCTTGCAGGCGGCGGTCGGCGGTGCGGTCGCGGTGTTGTTGGGAGGACTGTACGGGACTACGGTGGTTGCCTACTCCGCGTTCGCTGGGGCGGCCATCGGCGTTATCGCCAGCTCGGTATATGCCTTGCGAATGGCGACCCAAGGGAGCGATCCGAAGCTTTTAATGCGTAAGCACTATGTCGCCGAATTTTCCCGATTCGGTGTGACGGTGCTGCTCTTCGCGGCTGTTTTTGTGTTGTTTAAGGGCGTTGCCGCACTGCCCTTGTTTTTGACTTATGCCGCTACCCTGCTGGTGTTTTGGGTGGCTTTAATTCTGGATTGATTGAGTTTTCACCGGCCATCATGGCAACCGAAATAACACAAACTCCCACCGAATACATCGCCCACCACCTGGTCAATTGGCATGCGGGCCATGGATTTTGGACCTTCCACGTCGATACGCTGCTTGTTTCCGGCGTGATCGGATTAATGGTTTTTGGCGCCATGGCGCTGGCTGCTCGCAAGGCGACGCCCGGCGTGCCGGGCGGCTTTCAGAATTTTGTTGAAATGGTCGTCTCTCTCGTGAACGACCAAGTCAAAGACACCTTCCACGCCAAGAGCAACCTCGTGACGCCGCTGGCGATCACCATTTTCGTCTGGGTGTTCCTGATGAACGCCATGGATTTGATTCCGGTCGACTTCATTCCGCAGGCTGTGCATGCCGCCGGGGGGGAACATTTCAAGGCAGTGCCGACCACCGACCCGAATCTCACCTTCGCGATGTCCATCACGGTGTTTTTCATCATGCTGGCCTTCAACTTCAAATACAAAGGTATCCGCGGGTTCTTGCACGAGGCCTTAACCGTCCCGTTTGGTAAATGGCTATTCCCGCTGAACCTGTTGTTCCGCATCATCGAAGATATCGCCAAGCCCATTTCCTTAGCCCTACGGTTATTCGGCAACATGTATGCGGGCGAAATGGTTTTCATCCTGCTGGCTGTGTGGGCAGGCGCCGGTTGGTTGTGGGTGCCCTTCAGTTCGGCGCTCAGTCTGGGCTGGGCGCTATTCCATATTTTGATCATTACCCTACAAGCTTTCGTGTTCATGATGTTGACCGTTGTCTATATGAGCATGGCCGCCGAATCGCACTAATTTTTCGATCCACTATCACTTTCTCAACGAGGTAAAAAATGGAAGCAGCACTCTCCGTAGTTCTGGGTAACACCGCGATTGCCGTGGCAATTCTGATTGGCTCGGGCGCGCTTGGCACCGCGATCGGCTTCGGTATTCTCGGCGGCCGTTTTCTGGAAGGCTCCGCGCGTCAGCCGGAGATGATCCCGACTCTGCAGGTCAAAATGTTCATCGTCGCCGGTTTGCTTGACGCCGTGACCATGATCGGCGTCGGTATTGCGCTTTTCCTGCTGTTCGCGAACCCCTTTATCGAAATCATTCGCCCCGCCGTTTAAGTATTTGAAGCGGCCCCTTACGGCCGCGCCGGTGAACTAGGAGATTTGGCGTGAATATCAACGCTACCTTATTGGGCCAGGTAATCTGGTTTGGACTCTTCATTTGGATCACGATGAAGTTTGTCTGGCCGCCTTTGCAAAAAGCAATGGCGACGCGTCAACAGCAGATCGCCGACGGTTTGGCTGCTGCGGAGCGCGGCAAGCAGGAATTCGCGTCTGCGCAGAAGCGTGTCGACGAAGAACTCGCGGCAGCCAAAGGCCGTGCCGCGGAAATCGTCGCGCAAGCAGAAAAGCGCGCAGCGCAAGTCGTCGAAGAGTCGAAGGCCACGGCAAAGATCGAGGGTGATCGCGTGCTCGCTGCAGCCAAAGCCGAAGTCGAGCAAGCCGTGTCGCGTGCGAAGGAAAGCTTGCGCGAACAAGTGGCGCAACTCGCAGTTGCCGGCGCAGAAAAAATCTTGCGACGCGAAGTGGATGCGAATGCCCACGCGCAGATGCTCGCGCAATTGAAGCAGGAGCTCTAAGCCGCCATGGCCGAGACCAGCACAGTTGCCCGTCCATATGCCGAAGCGATTTTCGCGCAGGCCCAGGCCGAGGGTAGCCTCGACCAGTGGTCGTCGGCTTTGACTGCCTTGTCCGCTGCGGCGACGTCGCCTGAATTATTAGCAGTGTTGGGTGATCCGCATTTGAACGAAGAGCAGTTGTTTCAATTGCTCGTCAGCGGTGCGCGCGGCGATCTGCCTACGGGCGCGCAAAACCTCGTCCGCGTGTTGATTGAAAACGATCGTGTGCAGGCGCTGCCCGCCGTGCGCGATCAATTCGAGGTTTTGAAACACGAGCATCAGGGCGTCGTCGATGCGCAAATCGTTTCTGCCTTCCCGTTGGACGAGGGACAAAAATCGGCGTTGGTCGCCGATTTGGAAGCACGCTTCAAGCGTAAGGTGAACGCACAAGTAAGCGTCGATAACGCACTTATCGGCGGCATACTCATTACAGTTGGCGACGAAGTTGTAGACGCTTCGGTACGCGGCAAACTCGCCGCCATGTCCGCCGAGCTGGCCCGTATCTAATTTGAACATCGGAACATTAGGATTTAGGAGCAATCATGCAACAGCTTAGCCCCGCCGAGATCAGCGACCTGATCCGCAGCAAGATTCAAAATCTGACGCTGTCCGCGGACGTGCGCAATCAAGGCACCGTGGTTTCTCTCACCGACGGTATCTGCCGCATTCATGGTCTGTCCGATGTGATGCAAGGCGAGATGCTCGAATTTCCGGGCAACACCTTCGGCCTGGCTTTGAACCTCGAGCGCGATTCGGTAGGCGCGGTGATTTTGGGTGACTACACCCATCTCTCCGAAGGCGACACCGTTAAAAGCACGGGCAAGATTCTTTCGGTGCCGGTTGGCCCCGCACTGATCGGCCGTGTCGTGAATTCGCTGGGTCAGCCCATCGACGGCAAAGGCCCGATCAACACTAACGAAACCGATGTGATCGAAAAGGTTGCCCCGGGGGTGATCTGGCGTAAGTCGGTCTCGCAACCGGTGCAAACCGGTTTGAAATCCATCGACGCGATGGTGCCCATCGGCCGCGGTCAGCGCGAATTGATCATCGGCGATCGCCAGACGGGCAAGACCGCCGTCGCCGTCGACACGATCATCAACCAGAAGGGCAAAGATCTGAAGTGTATCTACGTCGCGATCGGTCAGAAGGCTTCGACCGTTGCCAACGTGGTGCGCAAGTTGGAAGAAACCGGTGCCATGGCGTACACCATCGTTGTCGCTGCGACGGCATCCGAATCCGCGGCGATGCAATACATCGCGCCGTACTCCGGTTGCACGATGGGCGAATACTTCCGCGATCGCGGCGAAGACGCGCTGATTATTTATGACGATCTGACCAAGCAAGCCTGGGCGTATCGCCAAGTGTCGTTGCTGTTGCGCCGTCCGCCGGGCCGCGAAGCTTATCCGGGCGATGTGTTTTATCTGCACTCCCGTCTACTTGAGCGCGCTGCGCGGGTGAACGAAGAATGGGTGGAAAAATTCACCGAAGGCAAAGTCAAAGGCAAAACCGGTTCACTGACTGCATTGCCCGTGATCGAAACGCAGGCCGGCGACGTGTCCGCATTCGTGCCGACCAACGTCATTTCGATTACCGACGGCCAGATCTTCCTGGAAACCGATTTGTTCAACGCAGGTGTCCGCCCAGCGATCAACGCGGGTGTTTCCGTATCCCGCGTCGGCGGCGCGGCACAGACCAAGGTCATGAAGCGCAAGGACACGGGCGCGGGTGTGCGTCTGGCCTTGGCGCAGTACCGCGAACTCGCGGCGTTTGCCCAATTCGCGTCTGATCTTGATGAAGCCACCCGTAAGCAGTTGGAGCGTGGTCGTCTCGTCACAGAATTGATGAAGCAGCCGCAATACCAACCGATGCAAGTCTGGGAAATGGCGCTGACGCTGTTCGCGGTCAACAACGCGTATTTGGACGACGTCGAGGTGAAGAAGGCGTTGGCGGCGGAGAAAAGCCTGCGCGATTACGTCGCAAGCAAATACGCGGACCTCGCCGGTCGCATCGAGTCGACCAAGGATTTGTCCAAGGACGACGAAGCGAAATTGCACGAAGCCATCAAAGAGTGGAAGAAAAACGGTACGTATTGATCTAGCGATATGTCATTCCCGCCCGTTGCTTAATTGAGGCGGGAATCCATAAAAGAGAAAAGCAATGCCAGGTTCAAAAGAGATCCGCAACAAGATCAAGAGCGTGCAAAACACGCGCAAGATCACCAAAGCGATGGAAATGGTGTCGGCGTCGAAAATGCGCAAGGCGCAGGAACGCATGCGCGCCGCACGTCCATACGGCGAAAAGATTCGCAACGTTGTAGCCAACATCTCGCACGCCAACCCGGAATACCGCCATCCATTCATGGTCGAACATGATCATGTCAAGCGCATCGGCATCATTCTCGTCACGACTGACAAAGGGCTCGCTGGCGGACTCAATACCAACGTGCAACGTTTGGCGTTAAGCAAGATGAAGGAATGGGAAGCCGAAGGCGAAAGTTTTGAAGTCTGCGCCATCGGCAACAAGGGTCTTGGTTTCATGCAGCGCCTGGGCGCCAATGTCGTGTCGCAAGTCACGCAGCTCGGCGACAAGCCTGCGCTGGACAAGCTGATCGGCGCCGTCAAGATCATGCTCGACGGCTACATGGAAGGCCGCTTCGACCGCTTGGTGATCTTCTATACCAAGTTCATCAACACCATGAAGCAGGAACCCGTCGCCGAACAGTTGCTGCCTTTATCGGGCGAGAAAATCGGCGCGCCCGAAGGCAACTGGGATTACATCTACGAACCCGACGCGCAAGTCGTGTTGGGCCAGGTGTTGACGCGCTATATCGAAGCGATCATTTATCAGGCGATTACCGAAAATCTGGCGTCGGAGCAATCGGCGCGAATGGTGGCGATGAAGGCGGCTTCCGACAACGCGGCATCCGTGATCGACGAACTGACGCTGGTTTATAACAAGGCGCGTCAAGCCGCAATTACCAAAGAACTTTCAGAGATCGTTGCCGGTGCGGCAGCGGTTTAAGACATTCAAGACTATTAAGGTTTAGGACATTCTCATGGCACAAGCACAAGGCACCATCGTTCAGTCCATCGGCGCTGTGGTGGATATCGAGTTTCCCCGCGATGCGATCCCGAAGGTTTATGACGCGCTGACATTGGCGACGGACAACGCCGCCTCTTTCGCCGAGACTGGCCTGACTTTCGAAGTCCAGCAACAGCTGGGCGACGGCGTCGTGCGCACGATTGCGCTCGGCTCCTCCGACGGCTTGCGCCGCGGCATGACCGTGCTGAATACCAACGCGCCGATCTCCGTGCCCGTCGGTATCGCAACGCTCGGGCGCATTATGGATGTGCTGGGTCGCCCGATCGACGAAGGCGGCCCCATCGGCACCGAAGAGCGCCGCTCGATTCACCAGACCCCGCCGAAATTCGACGAGCTTTCGCCTTCCGTCGAACTGCTTGAGACGGGCATCAAAGTTATCGACCTGATCTGCCCCTTCGCCAAAGGCGGCAAGATCGGCTTGTTCGGCGGCGCCGGTGTGGGCAAGACGGTGAACATGCTCGAGCTCATCAACAACATCGCCACGCAGCACTCGGGCCTTTCCGTGTTCGCCGGCGTCGGCGAGCGTACGCGCGAGGGCAACGACTTCTATCACGAGATGATCGAGGCCAATGTGGTCAAGCTCGACAACCTGGCCGAGTCCAAGGTAGCGATGGTCTTCGGTCAGATGAACGAGCCCCCGGGCAACCGTCTGCGTGTCGCATTGACCGGCCTGACGATGGCGGAGAGCTTCCGCGACGAAGGCCGCGACATCCTGTTCTTCGTCGACAACATCTATCGTTTCACCCTGGCCGGTACAGAAGTCTCCGCGCTCCTGGGTCGTATGCCTTCCGCCGTGGGTTATCAACCAACTCTCGCCGAAGAGATGGGCAAGTTGCAGGAACGTATTACCTCGACCAAAGCCGGTTCGATCACGTCGATCCAGGCCGTGTATGTGCCGGCCGATGACTTGACCGATCCTTCGCCCGCGACCACTTTCGGTCACTTGGACGCAACGCTTGTGCTGTCGCGCGATATCGCCTCGCTGGGTATTTATCCCGCTGTCGATCCGCTCGACTCTTCTTCGCGCCAGCTGGATCCGCACGTCGTCGGCGAGGAGCACTACAACTGCACGCGCGCCGTACAGGTGACGCTGCAGCGCTACAAGGAGCTGCGCGACATCATCGCCATCCTTGGGATGGACGAACTTTCGCCCGAAGATAAATTAGCCGTGTCGCGCGCGCGCAAGATTCAGCGCTTCCTGTCGCAGCCTTTCACCGTGGCGCAAAACTTCACCGGCACGCCCGGCAAGTACGTTACCCTCAAAGACACCATCAAAGGCTTCAACATGATCGTCAATGGCGAGTGCGATCACTTGCCCGAGCAGGCCTTCTACATGGTCGGCGCGATCGAAGAAGCTTTCGATAAAGCGAAAACATTGTAGTAACAGGCATCGAACCAAGGTCGCGAGTTCGCGCAGCGGCACGAGCGAGGGCAAGCGTAAACGGAGCCCAAAACGTGCCGGTCGCGAATGACAGATAGAAAAGAATGATCGAAGCCCACGGACAGCAAGGCGAAGAGTAAAAATGGCAACCACTAGCACCATTCACGTCGATGTCGTTAGCGCCGAAGAGAATATCTATTCGGGCGAGGCGACTTTCGTTGCTTTGCCCGGCGAAGCCGGCGAACTGGGGATTTATCCCATGCACACGCCCCTGATTACGCGCATCAAGCCCGGCTCTGTGCGGATTCAACCGGCGGGCGGCGGCGCAGAGGAGTTGATCTTCGTTGCGGGCGGCATTCTGGAAGTGCAACCGAAAGCGGTGACGGTCTTGGCCGACACGGCGATACGTGGCGCGAATCTGGACGAAGCGAAAGCCGAAGAAGCGCTGCGCGCGGCCCAAGAAGCGCGCGCGAAGGCCGAAGATAAACTTGAAATTGCCGCGGTCGAAGCGGAGTTGGCAACATTGGCGGCGCAACTGGCTGCTATTCGCAGGTTACGCAAGACCAAGTAAGCGTCATATACGTTCCAAAAAAGGCGGCCTTGGCCGCCTTTTTTTATTGCAATCGCTCAGGCTACAGGCGCGCAGCTTGCTAATTTTAAACAGGTCAGCATTTGCTCAATAGCTTCCGAGGCGCGCACAATGGCGGGACCGCCTCCTCCTTCGAGAACCCTATGACGGACGCGGTTATTTCTCCACAACAGCATGCGCCACAACGGGGCGACCGCGCTATGAGCTTGACCGACCACGATGCCTATCTCTTCAAGGAAGGCACGCACAGCCGTTTGTACGAAAACCTTGGCTGCCACTTGGATGCACAAGGCGCCCGTTTTGGTGTGTGGGCGCCCAATGCAAAAAGTGTCAACGTCATGGGCGATTTCAACGGTTGGAACAACGGCGCGCATCCGTTGCGCCCGCGACGAGATCACTCGGGCGTCTGGGAAGCATACGTCCCGGGCGTTCAGCACGGGCAAGCTTACAAGTACGTCATCGTCTCGCAGGCCGGTGACTTTACTACCGAGAAAGCGGATCCTTTCGCTGTGTACGCGGAAGTGGCGCCTAAAACCGCTTCAGTTGCTTGGCGGCTCGACTACGAATGGGGCGATAACGATTGGTTCTCGCAGCGCGCAGCAAAAAACGCACTCGATGCGCCAATGTCCATCTATGAAGTGCATCTGGGTTCATGGCGCCGCAATCAGGACGGCACGCATTTAGGTTATCGCGACGCCGCGCATCAACTCGCCGAATACGCGAAAAGCATGGGCTTCACTCATGTCGAGCTGATGCCGATCACCGAGCATCCTTTTTACGGCTCCTGGGGTTATCAGACGACGGGCTACTTCGCGCCCACGTCGCGTTACGGTTCTCCGCAAGACTTCATGTATTTCGTCGATATCCTGCATCGTCATGGGATTGGCGTCATTCTGGATTGGGTGCCGTCGCATTTCCCGGGCGATGGTCATGGCCTCGCCTATTTTGACGGCACGCATTTATTCGAACACGCGGACCGTCGCCAAGGCTTCCATCCGGAATGGAACTCGTACATCTTCAACTATGGACGCAACGAAGTACGCGCCTTCTTGCTTTCGAGCGCGCGCTTTTGGCTCGACCGTTATCACCTCGACGGTATTCGCGTCGATGCGGTCGCCTCGATGCTCTATCTCGATTACGGCCGCAAAGAAGGCGAGTGGGTGCCGAACGTGCACGGAGGCAAAGAGAACCTCGACGCAATCCATTTTTTGCGCACGCTCAACGAAATGATTTATCGCGACTTCCCTCACGCACAAAGCATGGCGGAGGAATCGACGAGTTGGCCGATGGTATCGCGCCCCACCTCGATAGGTGGACTTGGCTTCGGCTTGAAGTGGAACATGGGTTGGATGCATGACACGCTGGGGTACATGAAAGAGAACCCAATCCATCGCAAATATCATCACAACCAAATGACCTTTTCGTTGATGTACGCCTTCAGCGAAAACTTTGTGCTGCCGTTGTCGCACGACGAAGTTGTCTATGGCAAGGGCTCACTGCTGAATAAGATGCCTGGCGATAACTGGCAACAGCACGCCAATCTGCGCGCCATGTATGGCTACATGTGGGCGCATCCTGGCAAGAAACTTCTCTTCATGGGAGGCGATGTCGGACAGCGCTCCGAATGGAACCACGACGGCGTCGTCGACTGGGGCATTCTGTTTCACCACGAGCATCAAGGCTTGCAACGCTGGCTTACCGACCTAAACACTTTCTATCGCGACCAGCCGGCGCTGCATCAAGTCGATTTCGAAGCGACCGGTTTCCAATGGGTGGATTGTTGTGACACCGAAGCAAGCGTATTCAGTTTCCTGCGCAAACCGCGAACCGCCGCGATGGTGCTCGTCGTTTGCAATATGACACCCGTGCCGCGCCACAACTACGTGTTGGGCGTGCCGTATGCGGGACGCTGGCGCGAAGCGCTAAACAGCGACGCGTCCATGTATGGCGGCAGCGGCATGGGCAATCTCGGCGGATTAGACACCGCGCCATTGCCAGCACATGGTCATCTGCAGTCGCTTACCCTTACTTTGCCACCGTTGTCGACGCTGTTCTTTCGACACGAAGGCTAACACCCTCAAAGGGGCGCCCGATGAAACGCGAAAGCCCAACGATCGAAATCAAGCAAGACGGAAGAGTGCGAGCGGTTATCGAATCGCTCAGCCCTCAATTGGACGGCGGCCGCTTTCCCGTAAAACGGATTGTGGGCGATCTCGTCGAAGTGGAAGCCGATTGCTTCACGGACGGACACGATGTCCTCCGCTGCATGCTTCAATGGCGTCGCGGCGGCGAATCCGAATGGAAAGAAAGCGCGATGCGCCCAGTCGGCAATGATCGGTGGTGCGGCAGTTTCAGCGTCGATTCCCTCGGCAGCTACGAATACACGGTCACCGCCTGGATCGATCACTTTCATTCTTGGCGGCATGAGTTTGCGCGACGTAGCGAGCCAGACGATGTGCAAGTGGCGGCTTTGGTGGGTGCACAACTCGCCGAACAGACCGCATCGCGAGCGGAGGGTGCGGACGGCAAGTTGTTGCTTGAGTGGGCCGCACAACTGCGTTCGCAATCACCAGTTGCGCTCAAAGCCATCGGTCTCGATGAAACGATGGCGGCGTTGATGATGCGTTATCCCGACCGGGCGTTCGCGAGCGCGCACGCACCACTGTCCTTGTGGGTGGATCGGGCCCGGGCACGCTGCAGCGCCTGGTATGAATTCTTTCCGCGTTCCGCCGGTCGGCCGGGGACACACGGCACGCTTCGCGACGCCATCCAGCGCCTCTCCTATGTGGAGAAGCTGGGCTTCAACGTACTGTATCTGCCGCCCATTCATCCTATCGGCCAGACATACCGCAAAGGAAAGAACAACGCGTTGACCGCAAGCGAAGAAGACGTGGGCAGCCCCTGGGCCATCGGTGCTAAGGAAGGCGGGCACAAAGCGATTCACCCGCAGTTAGGCGACTTCAAGGACTTCGACGATCTGGTCAAGGGCGCCAAACAAAGAGGAATGGAGATCGCGCTCGATATCGCTTTTCAATGTTCGCCCGATCACCCCTATGTGCGCGAACACCCGCAATGGTTTCGCGCACGGCCCGACGGCAGTATTCAATACGCGGAGAACCCGCCTAAGAAATATCAGGACATCTACCCCTTCGATTTCGAAACGGAAGATTGGGAAGCGCTATGGCAAGAGTTGCGCAGTGTGTTCGCCTTCTGGATCGAAAAAGGCGTGAAAATCTTTCGAGTCGATAACCCACATACAAAAGCGTTTCCATTTTGGGAATGGTGCATCGCCGATATCAAGCGTGAATATCCGGAGGTCTTGTTCCTGGCTGAAGCGTTCACACGTCCGCGCGTCATGCATCGCCTCGCGAAGCTAGGGTTTAGTCAGTCTTACACTTACTTCTCCTGGCGGAACACCAAAGAAGAGCTGACCGATTATTTCACCGAGCTAACGCGCGGGCCGGGTCGCGATTACTTCCGGCCGAACGTTTGGCCCAATACACCGGACATTCTGACCGAGCATTTGCAATACGGTGGCCGCGCCGCTTTCGTTAGCCGATTGGTTCTCGCAGCGACGCTGTGTCCCAACTACGGCATTTACGGGCCGGCTTATGAACATATGGATGGGAAGGCCCGGGACCCAGGTGGCGAGGAATATCTCGACTCTGAAAAATACCAGCTACGGCATTGGGATCTGGATCGGGCCGACAGCCTGGCGCCGCTTATCACTCGCATCAACGATATCCGCCGCGATAACGCTGCCCTCCACAGCGATGGCAGCCTTCGCTTTTTGCCGGTCGATAATGAGCAAATCATTGCCTATGCTAAACAAAGCGAGGATGGCGATAACTTGATTATTGCCGTCGTCAATCTCGATCCCCATCACACCCAATCGGGGTGGGTCGATTTGGAGTTGCCGGGACTGCAATTGGATGAAAAAGCAAACTATCAAATGCATGAGCTCCTGAGCGGGGCGCGCTATCTGTGGCATGGGCGGCGTAACTACATCAGCCTGGACCCTGCCCGCTCGCCCGCGCATGTGTTCCGGCTGCGCAAGCGTGTGCGGACCGAACATGATTTCGATTATTTCCTATAAGGAAGGCGGGTGCTGATGGAACAGTTAAGCCCGCAGCTCCTGGCGATCCCTACTCCTTCAAGTGTCGACGACGAAGCGCTTTGGTACAAAGACGCGATCATCTACGAGTTGCACGTCAAAGCCTTCTTCGACGCCAACAACGATGGGATGGGCGATTTCAAAGGCCTTTCGGAAAAGCTCGATTACATCCAGGATTTGGGCGTCAACACGATTTGGTTGCTGCCCTTCTACCCCTCGCCCATGCGAGACGATGGTTACGATGTGTCCGACTATCACAACGTGCATCCGTCCTATGGCACGCGACAGGATTTCCGTTTATTCGTCCGCGAGGCGCACCGGCGCAACCTTCGGGTCATCACCGAATTAGTCGTCAACCACACGTCCGATCAGCACCCCTGGTTTCAGGCGGCACGTCGTGCACCCAAAGGTTCGAGCAAACGCGATTACTACGTGTGGAGCGACGATCCGCACAAGTATGCCGGGACCCGGATCATCTTCACCGATACCGAAGCCTCGAATTGGAGTTGGGATGAAGTCGCGCAATCCCACTACTGGCATCGCTTCTTCAGCCATCAGCCCGATCTCAATTTCGACAATCCGCATGTCTTGAAGGCGATCGTGCGCACGATGCGCTTCTGGCTGGACATGGGTGTGGATGGTTTCAGGCTTGACGCTATTCCCTATCTCATCGAGCGGGACGGAACGAACAACGAGAACCTTCCCGAGACGCATGACGTGATCAAAAAGATTCGCGCCATGCTGGACGAGAAGCACAAGAACCGTCTACTGCTTGCCGAAGCCAACCAGTGGCCCGAGGATGTGCGCGAGTATTTCGGTAATGGCGATGAATGCCACATGGCTTATCACTTCCCGCTCATGCCGAGATTGTTCCTGGCTATCGCGCAAGAAGATCGCTATCCGGTATTGGAAATCATGCGGCAGACGCCGGACATTCCGGAAAACTGCCAATGGGCGATCTTCCTGCGCAATCACGACGAACTCACCTTGGAAATGGTGACGGATCGCGAGCGCGATTATATGTACCAGATTTTCGCCACCGATCCCCGCATGCGCATCAACGTGGGCATTCGACGTCGTCTTGCGCCGCTCATGGAGAACGATCGCGCGAAGATCGAATTGATGTCCTTCCTGTTGTTGACCTTACCCGGCTCGCCCATCGTCTATTACGGCGACGAAATCGGCATGGGCGACAACATTTATCTAGGCGATCGCAACGGTGTGCGTACGCCCATGCAATGGAGCCCCGATCGTAACGCAGGATTTTCGCGCGCCGATCCACAAAGGCTTTATCTGCCTGCGAATCAGGATGCCAGTTACGGCTATCAATCTGTCAATGTGGAATCGCAAGCGCGCAATCCGTCGTCCTTATTGAATTGGACGCGCCGCATGATCGGCGTACGCAAAGGCTACAAGGCCTTCGGCCGCGGAACCTTATCTTTCCTTGAGCCGGGCAATCGCAAAGTCCTCGTTTATCTGCGTGAGTACAAAGATGAGACGATGTTATGCATCACTAATCTTTCTCGCTTTCCGCAGGCGGCCGAAATTGAACTCGGCCGTTTCGAAGGCCGCGTTCCCGTGGAGATCATCGGGCGCACGTCTTTCCCGCCCATCGGCAAGCTGCCTTACTTGGTGACGCTCCCTGGTTATGGCTATTACGTCTTCCGTCTGGCGACGGACGCCGCGCCACCGAATTGGCATGAAGCGCGGTTGGCCGATCGCGAGCTGCCCACGCTTGTAATGATCGAGGGTCTCAAAACCTTTTTTGCGCACTCCGGCGGTGCGAAGGATGTGCGCAAAGCCATCTCTTCGCGTAGCCGCGAGCAGTTACAGCGCGAAGTCCTGCTGCCTTATCTGCTTCGCCGTCGATGGTACGCAGCGAAGAGCAAGAAGGTCACCGGCATGGACATCGTCGAAGAGGGCGAATGGCGTGTGCCTGAGGGAAGTTGGCTGATCAGCTTCCTCAGAGTCGACTTGGAGAACGCGCCCTCGCAACAATATTTCCTTCCGCTAGGCGTCGCTTGGGAAGAACCCCATTACAACCCGATGGATCGCCTCGGCGCCTCCGCATTGGCGCGTGTGCGCGAGAAAGCGAAGACCGGTATTCTCGTGACGGCGTTCGGAGACCCGGTGTTCTGCCGTGCGCTCGCACGTTCGATGGGAGAGAACAAAGAAATTCCTTTCGGCAAAGGCAAACTTCGCTTCACCACCACACCTGCATTTGCGCAAGTCGCTGATAGCTTCGACGAAGAAATTCGCATTCCTGCGATGGAGCAAAGTAACACCGGCGTATTTTTTGGACACCGGGCTTATCTCAAAGGCTATCGCCGGATGCAGCCGGGCGCCAATCCCGAACTTGAGGTTGGTCGCTTCCTAACCGTGACCTCGCCTTTCGCTTATACCGCCCCGGTAGCTGGTTATATGGAATACATCGCCGCGGATGGGACGCCCACCACGCTTGCGGTGCTCCAGCCTTACATGGAGAACCAGGGCAACCTATGGGACTACTCGCTCAATTATCTTGAGCGTTACCTCATGGCGCGCGACGGCGGCAAGGATGCGCCCGAGCAAGCGGAAGAAGAGGCGAAGCTACATGCCTTCTTCCTGGTGCAGGCGACCAAGATGGGACAACGCATCGGTCAGTTGCACGAAGCATTCGCAAAAACAACCGGTGATCCGGCGTTCGACCCTGAGCCGGTGAGCGCAGAAGATTTCGAGACTTGGCGTCAAGCCGTGCGCACGGAGTTGGATGAGACCTTGGATTCGGTGGCCGCCCGTCGCGAAAAATTGCCCGAGACCGTGAAGCCCGTTGTGGATCAATTGCTCGCGTCGCGCGAGAGCCTGGCGCGGCGTATCGCGGAACTCAAACTATTCGCCGAAGGGCTGTTGAAGACGCGCTATCACGGCGATTTGCATTTCGGCCAAGTGTTGATCGCCCATGACGATTATCTGGTCGTGGACTTCGAAGGCGAACCGGGCCGCACGCTTGAGGAACGGCGCCGCAAGCACTCTCCATTACGAGATGTGGCGGGCATGATCCGCTCCGCAGACTATGCGGCGCGGATGGTTTTGACGCGCTTTAGCGGCAGCGCACCCGAGCAGCATCAGTCCATGAACCAGGCGGTCAAGGATTGGAGGCGGTCCGTCACAGCCGCTTTCATGCATGGTTACCGCCTCGCCACCAAAGACGTACCTTCGGTGCCGCGGGAGGACGAGGTACTCGACGACTTGGTGGAGCTTTTCATCATCGAAAAATCCTTGTACGAAATGCGTTATGAAATGGACAATCGACCCGATTGGCTCGATGTGCCGGTATCCGGCTTGCTGGAAATCAGTGAGGAAGGAACGCAGCGGAAGACATAACCCGCCTGCCGTCGTATAACAGAATAAGCAAAAACAATATTGGTAGGAGGAGTGATGAGCGAGATCAAGCGGGTTCTGGCAATGGTGCTCGCCGGTGGGGAAGGCACCCGGCTGGCGCCGCTCACGTCGGTGCGTTCGAAACCAGCGGTGCCTTTCGGCGCGCGTTACCGCATTGTCGATTTCGTGTTATCCAATCTCGTCAACTCGGGCATATATTCGATTTATATGCTGGTGCAGTATCGCTCGCAGTCCTTGATCGAGCACATTCGTAACGGTTGGGTACTGGCACCGATTCTGTCGGATCATTTTGTGACCGTTGTCCCGCCGCAAATGCGGGAAGGTCAGGATTGGTTCCAGGGTACGGCTGATGCCATCTATCAAAATCTGAATTTGATTCAAGACAGCGGCGCGAAGCTGGTCGCGGTCTTCGGTGCCGATCATATCTACCGCATGGACATGCGGCAAATGATTGACTTCCATTGCGACAATCACGCCGACGTCACCGTGGCCGCGACGCCGGTAGCGCGCAAGGACGCGAGCGGTTTTGGCATCATGGGCGTCGACCGAACCGGCCGTATCGAGACATGGGTGGAAAAACCGAAAGACCCGCCGGGCATGCCGGGTAACAACGATCTGGCCTTGGCCTCTATGGGCAATTACCTCTTCGACGCGGACGTGCTGATCGAGGCTTTAAAAAGCGGCCGCGCGAACAACGAAAAAGACTTCGGTCATCATGTCATTCCGCGATTGATCAATAGCCATCGAGTTTTCTCTTACGATTTCTCGCTCAATGTCGTCCCAGGGGTCAGAGAATATGAAGAGCGCGGTTATTGGCGCGACGTCGGAACCTTGGACTCTTACTTCCAAGCCAATATGGATACCTTGGGTTTGCAACCCAAGATGCAACTTTTCAATCGCGCTTGGCCGATCAAGTCGAGCAATTACCAAGGCCCGCCCGTCAACATGCTTGATACGAAGGTAGAAAACAGCCATGTCGGCGCGGGCAGTAGGCTCGGGTCTTGCATTATTCGTAACTCGGTTATTCGGCGCGAGGTCACCATCGAAGACGGCGCGAGCGTAGAAGATTCGATCATCATGGATTACTGCGTGATCCGTCGTGGGGCGAAGATACGACGTGCGATTGTGGATCGCTACAACGTGATCGAAGCGGGCCAGACCTTAGGTTATAACGCGGAAGCGGATCGTAAGCGTTATCACTGTACCGAATCAGGCTTGGTTGTGGTGCCGATGGCCGAGGTGCTGCCCGGATTCTGAGCAAGCCGGGCGCGGCAAACACGCAACGCACGAGAAAGAGCAAGAAGAATATGCATCCTGTGACGGCGGTCTGGCCCGGCAAACCCTATCCTGCGGGTGCGACCTGGGACGGTGAAGGCGTTAACTTCGCGTTGTTCTCCGAACATGCCGAGAAAGTCGAGCTGTGTATTTTCGATGTCGCCGGCCGGCGAGAAATCCAACGTATCGATGTGCGCGAGCGGACCGACCAAGTCTGGCATTGCTATTTACCCGAAGCACGTCCGGGACTGCTCTACGGTTATCGCGTACATGGCGCCTATAAGCCTGAAGAGGGCCATCGCTTCAACCCTCATAAACTTCTGCTTGATCCCTACGCTAAAAGCATTGCGGGAAACATTCGCTGGAGCGATGCGTTATTCGGCTACAGCATCGGCAACAAGCGCGAAGACCTGAGCTTCGACCGTCGCGACAGCGCGGGCGGTATGCCTAAATGCAAGGTCATCGATCCCGCATTCACTTGGGGCAACGATCGCAGTCCGGAAATTCCCTGGCACGAGATGGTGATCTATGAAATGCACGTCAAGGGATTCACTATGCGCAATCCCGACGTGCCCGCCGCACTCAGCGGCACCTACGCGGGCTTGGCCACCGCGCCGGTGATCGAATATCTCAAGCGACTCGGTGTCACCACGGTTGAGCTCATGCCGGTGCATAGCTTTGTCGACGACCGGTATCTCGTTCAGAAGCAGCTGTCGAATTACTGGGGCTACAACACCATCGGCTTTTTCTCGCCCGAGGCGCGCTATTCCGCGACCGGGAAAGTGTCCGAATTTAAAACCATGGTCAAGACGCTGCATTCGGCGGGGATCGAAGTCATTCTCGACGTCGTTTACAACCATACTGCTGAAGGCAGTCATATGGGGCCGACCTTGTCGTTCCGCGGTGTGGACAACGCGAGCTACTACCGCCTCGTTGGCGACAACAAACGTTATTACAACGACTACACGGGCTGCGGTAACACCCTCAACATGCAATCGCCGCGCGTCCTGCAGTTGATCATGGATAGTCTGCGCTATTGGGTGACGGAGATGCATGTCGATGGCTTCCGTTTCGATCTGGCTTCCGCGCTTGCGCGCGAACTGCACGAAGTCGATCGCCTCGGCGCATTCTTCGACATCATTCGGCAGGACCCTGTCCTATCCCAAGTGAAGCTCATCGCGGAACCCTGGGATCTCGGCGAAGGCGGTTACCAGGTCGGCAATTTTCCGATTGGCTGGGCGGAATGGAACGACAAGTACCGCGACACCATGCGCGCCTATTGGAAAGGCGACGAGGGTCTCATCGGGGAATTCGCCACCCGCATCACGGGCTCCAGCGACCTGTATAGCTCGAACGGACGTCGGCCCTACGCGAGCATCAATTTCGTTGCTGCCCACGACGGCTTTACCTTGCATGACGTCGTTTCCTACAACAGTAAACACAATGAGGCGAACGGCGAAGAAAACCGCGACGGCCACGATCACAATCTTTCTTGGAACTGTGGGGTCGAAGGTCCCACCGACGACCCGGCGATCAAAGCCCTGCGCGAGCGGCAGAAGCGCAATCTATTGGCGACGCTGTTTTTGTCGCAGGGGGTGCCAATGCTGCTTGCCGGCGACGAACTCGGCCGTTCCCAATTGGGAAACAACAACGCCTATTGTCAGGACAACGAGATTAGCTGGATGGAATGGAGTTCGAACCCCGAGCGCGATGCGCTATGCGAGTTCACTAGCGCGCTCATTCACTTCCGCCGCGAACATCCCGTGCTGCATCGCCGCCATTTTTTCCAGGGTCGGCCTTTGCATGGCAGTGATGTCAAAGACATCATTTGGCTCAAGCCCGACGGTACGGAAATGACCGAACAAGAATGGCAGCATGATTTCGCCCGTTGCCTCGGCGTGAGGCTTTCGGGACAGGCCATGACGGAAACGGATGAGCGCGGTCGCCCAGAGAGCGACGACGACATGCTTGTCATCTTCAACGCGCATCACGAACAAATCGACTTCGTCTTACCCGGCATCGCAGAGGGCGCGCGTTGGCACGCCGTTTTCGACACCGTCGAATCGACTCGTCTTTCCGGCCGCGTATTCGAAGGCCACGCCCGCTATCCGGTGCAAGCGCGTTCGCTGGTCTTGCTGACTTGCCCGAGGAAGATTGCAACAAGCGAATGAAACGTTTGCATCAAATGCCTTTCGGCGCGCAACTGCTCGAAGGCGGTGGCACGCGATTTCGTTTGTGGGCACCTAAAGCCGCGCGCGTCGATCTCTTGTTGCAAGGCGATACGCGGGCGGAACTACCGATGCGCGCTGCCGGCGCGGGATGGTACGAAACAGTCGTCGGCAATGCCGGCGCGGGTACGCGCTACGCTTACCGCATCGACGGCGGCATCAGCGTGCCGGACCCGGCGAGCCGCAGCAATCCACAAGACGTTCACACCGCGAGCGAAGTCGTCGATCCGCTGAGCTTTGAATGGGAAGACGCGGACTGGGGCGGCCGGCCTTGGGAAGAAGCGGTGATTTACGAATTGCATGTCGGGACCTTCACGCCCGAGGGGACCTACGCCGCCGCGCAGCGGCGGCTCGACTATCTCGCTGACTTCGGCGTCACCGTCATTGAATTGATGCCGCTGGCGCAATTCCCCGGCAAGCGCGGCTGGGGCTACGACGGTGTCCTGCCCTACGCGCCCGAGAATGCTTATGGACCTCTGCACGACCTCAAGGCTTTCATCCAGGCGGCGCATCAACGCGGGTTGATGGTGCTGCTCGACGTGGTCTATAACCACTTCGGGCCGGAAGGCAATTATCTCCACACCTACGCCGAGGCCTTCTTCAATCCCAAACATCAAACGCCCTGGGGCGCTGCAATCAATTTCGACGGTGCGCAATCAGCGGTAGTCAGAGACTTTTTCATACACAACGCGCTTTATTGGTTGCAGGAATATCACTTCGACGGTTTACGCCTCGATGCGGTCCATGCCATTGCCGATGACAGCAAACCGCATTTTCTCCGCTCGCTCACCGAAGCGATCCGCGAGGGTCCCGGCATGCACCGGCATGTGCATCTCGTCTTGGAAAACGAGCACAACGAGGCGCATTTTCTCGGGCGCGATCACGCCGACCGGCCCTTGGTCGCCGATGCGCAATGGAACGACGATACGCATCACGCATTGCACGTTCTTACTACGGGCGAGAAAGACGGTTATTACATCGACTACGCCGATCGACCGCTGGTATTGCTGGGCCGTTGCCTTGCCGAAGGCTTTGCCTATCAGGGCGAACCGTCGCGTTTACGCGGAGGCATCGCTCGCGGGGAACCAAGCCTGCACCTGCCCGCCACAGCATTCATTAATTTCTTGCAGAACCACGATCAGATCGGCAATCGTGCATTTGGCGAACGCATCGGTGCGCTTGCGCCACCCGAGGCCGTTGCAGCCGCACTCGCCTGCGTACTGCTTGCGCCCTCTATCCCGATGCTGTTTATGGGAGAAGAGTTCGATGCGACCTCGCCTTTCCTCTTCTTCTGCGATTTCGGACCGGAGCTTGCCGGCTTGGTGACGCAAGGACGACGTTCCGAATTCGGTCGTTTCGCGCGCTTCGCCGATCCTGAAGTTCAAAACGCTATTCCAGACCCAAACGCGCTTGAAACCTTCGAGCGCAGTAAGCTGGATTGGGAGGAACTCGACGAGCCTCATCGGCGCGCCCGGTTACAACTCTGCAAACGTCTGCTGGAATTGCGCCATCGTCATGTGGTTCCGCGGCTGTCCAATATGAAAGCTTCCGGCGCCTATGTGGCACATGAACGCGAAGGCCTGAGCGTGCATTGGACGCTGGGCGATGGCGCTCGATTGCATCTGAGCGCAAACTTGAGCGCGACGGAAATCAGTATTGTGACGCCGCCACCCGGGCATTGTTTTTATATGACGTCCAACATTGCCGATTTAAACTTGCCTACCCGCCGACTGCCGCCCTGGTCGGTAATCTGGAGTCTGGAAATGTCGGAGAACATGTGATGTCCTATGCGTGATGCGCTGGTTCATCTTGCTTCCCTGTACGGTATCGCATCCGACTACTACGACATCTGGGGCAAACAACATCAAGTCAGCGACGCGTCGCTGAGCGCGTTACTGGGGACGATGGGTGTCGCGGCGAACTCGCCTGACACGATCGAAGCCGCCATCCAAAATTGCGAGGCGCAGCGTTGGAAAAATCTCATCCCCCCCGTAGTTGTTGCACGCGCGCATAAACGGCCATGGTTGCTGCGCCTCAATCTTCCGCCGTTGCTCGATAACGCAACACTTAGCTGGCGCATCGAACAGGAAGACGGTGTGCGCCATGGCGCAGATATTCGTCCAGCGGACTTGCATTGCCCCGAATCTCGCATTGCCGATGGCGAACCGCGCATCGGCAGAGAGTGGTCGCTCGATATCAACCTGCCGCTCGGCTATCACCTGCTGTATCTCTCGCATGAGGGGCGAGACGTTGGGCGATGCCTGTTGGTCGTCGCACCCCCAACCTGCTTCCAGCCGCCGCGACTGCGCGAGGGCGGCCGCATCTGGGGAAGTGTTGTTCAGCTCTATTCGTTGCGCTCGGAACGCAACTGGGGCATCGGCGATTATGCGGATCTCGCATTGCTCGTTGAGCAATGGGGGGTGCGTGGCGCCGGCATTGTCGGTGTCAATCCGCTGCACGCGCTTTTTCCGCATAACCCGGCGCACAGTAGTCCCTACAGTCCATCGAGCCGGCTGTTCAAGAACGTCCTTTATCTTGCGCTTGATCTGATTGAAGACTATTCGGAATGCGCACATACCCAGGCACATGTGCAAAGCGAAGGCTTTCAAACGCAACTGCGCCAACTACGTGAGAGCGAATTAGTCGATTACGCCAGAGTAGGCGCGACGAAATTCGCCGTGCTGGAAAAACTCTACGCCTCTTTTCGCGAAAAACATCTCGAGGTCGAGGATGACCGCGCCGACGACTTTCGCGCGTTCCAAAAAGAGGGCGGCGAAAATCTTCGTCGGCACGCTTTATTCGAAGCCTTGCAAGCCCATTTCCATTCGCGCGATCCCAGCGCTTGGGGCTGGCCCGTTTGGCCGGAAGACTATCGCGATCCGGAGAGCGTCGCGGTCCGCCAATTTGCCGAAGCGCAGGTCGAGCGCATCGAGTTCTATGAATACCTGCAATGGCAAGCCGACCTTCAACTCGCTGCGGTGTGCGAACGTGCGCATGACGCAGGGCTGAGCGTCGGTCTTTATGAAGACCTTGCCGTCTCCATCGATCGCGGCGGCGCCGAGTCTTGGGCCAATCAGGATTTGTACGCCATCGACGCGAGCGTCGGCGCACCGCCGGACGAATTCAATCTCCAAGGACAGAACTGGGGTCTGCCGCCGCTGATTCCGGCGCGATTGCATGCAGCGGCTTATGCGCCTTTCATCGCCACGCTGCGTGCAACCATGCGTCATGCGGGCGCGTTACGCATCGATCATGTGATGGGACTGGCGCGCTTGTTCTGGGCACCGCCCGGGCAAGATGCATCGCATGGCGGCTACGTGCATTACCCCTTCGACGATCTGCTGGGCATTCTCGCGCTGGAAAGTCATCGTCATCGTTGCCTGGTCATCGGCGAAGACCTCGGCACCGTGCCGGACGAAGTGCGCAGCGCTTTGTTGGAGCACGTGGTGTTGTCTTATCGGCTGCTTTATTTCGAAAGGCGCGAGGACGGTAGCTTCAAATCCCCGAACGAATATCCTGCTGTAGCGATCGTTTCCGCCACGACCCACGATCTGCCGACGCTCGCGGGCTGGTGGGAAGGCAGCGATATTGATTTGCGCCTCTCGCTGCATCTCTTTCCGGATGCGGCGATGGCCGAGTCGCAACGACAGTCACGCGACGCAGACCGCCGCAAGCTTCTGGAAGCGCTCGCGCGCGAAGGGCTATTGCCGGTGCAATTCTCCACCGACCCCGCCGACACGCCACGCATGACGCCCGAACTCGCGCAAGCGATTGCCGCTTATCTTGGCGCGACGCCGGCGAAGGTGGAGGTCATCCAAATGGAAGACGTGCTCGAAATGCGGGAACAGGCCAATATGCCCGGCACCACGCATGAGCATCCGAATTGGCAGCGCAAATTGACGCTCGGTCTCGAACACCTGGCTGCCGATGAGCGCTTTATTCGCTTGACGCAGGAATTGCAGGCAGCGCGCGGCCCGTCTTAGCCGCCAGGGGCAAGGGCCGATCCTTGCATTCATTCTCAAACCCTTCATTTACCGAATAAAGAGCGATGGCGATTATTCCGCGCGCCACTTATAGGCTGCAACTGCACAAGGACTTCGGCTTTGAGCAGGCGACGGCCATCGTGCCTTATCTGGCTTCGCTGGGGATCAGCCATGTGTATTGCTCGCCGTATTTGCGCGCTCGGCCCGGCAGTACGCACGGTTACGACATCGTCGATCACAACGCCCTCAACCCGGAAATCGGCGACGAAGCCGCCTTCAATCGTTTTGTCGACGCGCTTCAAAAAAACGGCATGGGGCAGATTCTCGATATGGTGCCGAACCACATGGGCGTCATGGGCGCGGACAATGCCTGGTGGCTTGATATTCTCGAGAACGGACCGGCGTCCGCCTATGCGGAATATTTCGATATCGAATGGAATCCGCTCGATCCCGCGTTGAGCGGAAAAGTATTGATCCCGGTGCTGGGCGACCACTATGGCAACGTACTCGAACGCGGCGAGTTCAAACTCGCGTTCGATGCGGACGCCGGTAGCTTCCGCGTCGAGTACTACGAACACCGTTTCCCGATCGATCCGCGCGAATATGCGCCGCTGCTCATGCAATGCCTGCAGCGTCTCGGCAAGGACCTTCCCCAACCGGCGACGGAAGAATTACAAAGCCTCGCCGCCGCCTTCGAACATCTGCCGCCCCGTAAAGCGCTCGACACGGCCGCGCGCGAGATGCGTCGGCGCGACAAGGAGCTGCTCAAAAGCCGACTCGCGCGGCTAGCGAAAGAATATCCGCTCGTCACCTCAAGAATTGCCGATGCACTCGACGAATACGATGGCGATACTTCGGATCGCAATAGCTTCGCAAAGCTTGATGCCTTGCTCGAGGCGCAGGCATATCGCCTCGCCTACTGGCGTGTCGCCTCGGACGAAATCAACTATCGTCGTTTTTTCGATATCAACGATCTCGCCGCGCTGCGCCAGGAAAACCAGCAAACCTTCGACGATACGCATCGCTATGTACTCGAGCTTGTCGCCGCGGGCAAGGTCGACGGATTGCGCATCGATCATCCCGACGGCCTCTACAATCCTGCGGAATATTTCGCGCAGTTGCAAAAACGTTATGCGGAGCTCAGCGGCAGCGATCCTCAGACTGCGGCAAAGGACAAGCCCCTATA